>SXHT01000003.1 GCA_005773095.1 Planctomycetaceae bacterium | reverse complement strand
GCGATGCTGTACGTGCGCCACTTGTCCCCTTGCATCGTGGCGGCCTGCATCAGCGCGGCGTTTGAATTGTAATCGCTGCCATACCAATTGCTGCTGGGATTTGCGGATTTGTATGAGCTGACGGTACTATTGGACGAAGTCTTCAGATTGGCCCGTCCGTCCGTCGCCAACACAACGATCTTGTTTGTGTAAAGCCGGCCCGATCCACCTTGGTTGGACGGTTTGATATGATTCCTGGCGGAGATCAGACCGGTCTCGGTGGCCGTGCTCGCCATGCCATCGTGCGTGCTCTGCAAGTCCTTGCACAATTGCATGACCGAATCATAGTTGCTGGTCAGCGGTTGCATCAGCTGGGTACCGGCCACCGTGTCAAACGTGACGACCGAGACCCAATCGCGAAGGTTGGAGTCGGGAACGCCGGCATTGCGTTGTTTCACTACCTGGATTGCCGCGATCAGCGAGCGACGAGCGGAGTGCGTGGGCTGCTCGCTGGGCGGAAAACTAAACGACGTCCCGCCGACCGTTTCGCTGTGACGGGGGCAGAGCGGACTCAACACCGATAGGGGGGTGTACGCCGTACCGTTTGGCGGTTTGCTGCGGCCATGATCCATCATGAATTGCACGTACGTGCAGTATCCGATCTTGTTCACGTAACTGCTGACATTGCCGCTATTGAGTGCATCGAGTTGGTCGCTATCCTGGTTGGTGGGCAGCGAGCCGCGATTGTTCGGCGGCGTGCCGGCGCCGCTGTTGACCGTCTTTGGCCCAATCGTGTAGTCCAGGTACTTTTCCCAGTAGCTGTAGTTGCTCGACCAGTTGGCCGCGGGAATGACATTGGGCATCGTAGCGGCAATCTGATTGTCAATCATCCAGCGGTACGCTTTGGTCTTGCGGGTCGACTCGCTGTCGCTGTTGGCGATGCGGTAGTTGCTGTCAATAGCGACACCCGAGAGTGTCCCGCCGTTGGCTGTCAGCCGAGCATACGCGCGGTCATCTTGGGTCACGCCGAGCGGTTGCCCAACGTGCTGCAACGCGCCCGGGTAGGCGCCGAAGCCGAAGTCCGTATAGACCTGTTGCATCATGGTGTCCCCCAGGCCGCCGCCAAAGTCACTGTTGATTTCGGCCGTTTTCCAGCAAGGCTCGGTGTCGTTGTGCATCGAACCGGAGAGGTCCATGACAAAGCAAATATCGCGGGGATTGCCCATCGCCACGGCGGACGCCGACAGGTTCACCGTGTTGATGCCGAAGATCCGGGCGAAAAACAGATTATTCCCGCGGGTTGAGTTATCGCACCGGGTGGTGACCTTGACCGCGTTACCCACCTGAGCTGAAGGGGTGAAGGTGCGCGAGTTGGAGTCCCAGTTTCCGTCTTGCACGTCGCTGGTGGAAAGCGCGACATTCTTCCCTCCGGCCTTGTGCAAATTGGCGAATTGCTGGGCCGTGGAGACAGGGTTGGCATTCGGCGCTCCGAGGACCGCACCGGCGGCCATCGCGCCCGCGTCTGCCGCCACTTGCAGTTGCGTTTTGGTGAGCATCATCACGCCCATGTCAAGTGCGAAGGCGATCATGCCCAACATGATGACGATTAAGAACGCCGAGAGCACCAAGATAGCGCCGCGGCGACGTGCACGAGTTCGACAGAATTGGCGAAACATGGCGACCTGCGCGAGTAAGGACCGAATGGTAATGGAAAATCATGCCGCCCCGCGAAGATCACGATCATGGCCGTGGTCAACCTGGAGTCCGGCCTGGAAGCCTTGGTCAAGACCGCTGGTTTGTCAAATCAGGCCGCAACCGAGCGCGGCTGGGCGGGATTTGCGGATTGCCCGTTTTCAATTCACCACGTTTCGCAGCGGCAGGCCCAGCAGGGCACGGCGGCAGGCCTGGCTTCCCTTGGTGCGCATGTCGCAGAGACCTTCCTCGCTGTAGAAGGCCGAATGAGGATTCACAATCAAGCGATGGTAAGCCGGATGATTCGGATCGCGCCAGGCGACGAGCAACGGATGATCGTCGTGCGGCGGCTCGTCCTCCAAGACGTCGATTGCGGCCCCGCCAAGTTGCCCCGACAGAATCGCATCCGGAAGGCATCGGGTATCAACGATCGCGCCACGAGCGGTATTCACCACGAACGAGCCCTTGGGCAGCCAGCCCACGCTCGCCGCGTTGACCAGATGCCGGGTTTCGGGCGTATTCGGGCAGTGCAGGCTCAGCACGTGCGATTGGCGGAAGAGTTCTTCCACGGTCTCCAGGCGACGAATCCCCAGCGACTTATCGCGGCCATCGGGCACGTAGGGGTCGTAAAACGCAACGTCCATGCCAAGCGCCTTGGCTCGAAGCGCCGCCGCGCCGCCAATGCGACCGCAACCCACGATGCCAAATACTCGGCCACGCAATCGCCACACCGGTTGTGCCTGCGTGTAATGCCACGGCATCACGCGGTCGCGCAGCCGGCTGTTAAGCAAATGAATACCACGCGTCAGCGTCAGCATCATGCCGATCGCGCTGTCGGCGACGTCCTCGGTGCCATAATCGGGAATATTTGCCACAGGTATTCCCAGTTCCCGGGCAAGTCGCCAATCAATGTTGTCGTAGCCGACGCCGCAGCGAACGATCAGTTTGCAGTGTGAGAGCCGGCGCAGCGTTTTCTCTCCTAGCGACACCACATGGTAGAGCATGACCGCGTCGGCATCGTCCAACGGCCCGGCAAGCTGGTCCTCCGACAGTGCATTCAGTGCGATGACATCGGCCAGATCGCCGAAAGTGTTGCGCTCGATGTCAAGATCGCAATCGAGGAAATCCGCCACGAATACCTTGCCGCGTTGATGCATGCTTGAATTTGGCCCTACGTGCTGGGTGATCAGAAATCTTCGGCCGTCACGGCTGAAAAGAATCGTAATGGCGGAAGTTCCGCTGCACAAGCATGGTGGCGAATTCAAAAGCACGATCGCGCCGCCGGCGCCTAGGACGGATTGAAACTCCGTCCTGCTTGAACCTTGCAAGCGTCCTGGCGGTTTTGAGCCGCGCGCGGCTATACTCGATGCACCGTTGATCCACCGAAGCGAGGGGGACAGGCTCATCTTCCCGGGAACCACGTTGGACAACCTCCTGACGGGACGATGCGCCTCTCGCGAATTCGCCGGGAGAATGAGCCTGTCCCCTGCCCGTGAACGGTTTTGATCCTCCATTTCCCACTGCAACCAGCCATGCCGAACGTTGTTTATCAGGCTTGGATCATCGTCACCGCCTTGTCGCTGAGCGTTCCTGGGACCGCCCACGCAGATCATCTGCGCGATCTGCAGACCGCCGCTGCCCAGGCCAGCTCAGCCGACTGGGGGCACTGGGGCGCCGATCCCAAAAAATACTCCACCTGGTTCTCACATTCCAACCGGCTGATTCCCCTCTATGCTTTCGGCCTGAAGCTCGACAAAGTCCGCGGCCCCAACAGCGTCTATCGCAATGCCGAACGCCTCAAGCAACTCTACGGTTACCTGCCGCAAGACACGCTGAACGAGCAAGCCGAGTACTTCGACCAGACCGATGTCGCCCACCTGCAACAACGGGGGGTCGATGCGGGCAAGAAACGTCTGATTCTGATCGTCTTCGACGGAATGGATTGGCAGACCACCTATGCGGCGTCGGTCTATGCGTCGGGAAAAGTTGGCTATCAAGAGGGTCGCGGCACAGGTTTGCACTTTCAAGACTATCGCGGCGTGGAGACCGATTTCGGTTACTTCGCCTGCAGCCCCGCCAACGAGGGCACCAAGATCGACGTCGACACGCAGACAATCAAGAATCCGGGTGGCGAACAAAAGGGGGGCTACGCCTGGAAGATTGCCGGCGACACGCCTTGGGCGAACGCCACAATTGCGGACTACAGCATCGGTAAGTGCAAGGATTGTAGCCAGGCTTATACCGACTCGGCATCGAGCGCGACTTCGCTCTGTTCGGGCATCAAGACCTTCAACAACGCCATCAACGTCGACGTCGTGGGCCGACAGGTGGAATCGGTCGCACGCAAACTGCAGAAGCAGGGCTTTGCGATTGGCGTCGTCACCAGCGTGCCGATCAGTCACGCCACGCCAGCCGCCGCATACGCCAATAATGTGCATCGCGACGATTACCAAGATCTGACGCGCGACATGCTTGGCCTGCCGTCGATCGCTCATCCCAACGAACCGCTTCCCGGCGTCGATGTGCTCATCGGAGGCGGTTGGGGTGAGAACAATTCATTCGACGCAGCTCAAGGGTCCAATTATGTCGCCGGAAACAACTACCTGGCCGAGGCCGACTTGAAGGCCATCGACGTCGAGCAGAGCAAGTCCGGCAGATACCGCGTTGCGCAGCGCACGCGAGACAAAGCGGGCCGCGAAGTTTTGCAAGCCGCCGCCGAGGAAGCTGCAAGAAATCGCCAGCGACTCTTCGGATGGTTTGGCGCCAAGGGGGGACACCTCCCGTTTCGGACCGCGGACGGCAAGTACGACCCCACGTTGAGCGTACCGGCGGCGGCTGAAACGTACAGCGAAAGCGACGTGCGCGAGAATCCGACACTGGCCGATTTCGCCACTGCAGCGCTCACCGTACTTTCAAAAAACGACAAAGGCTTCTGGTTGATGATCGAGGCGGGGGACGTCGACTGGGCGAATCATGCGAACAACCTGGACAACTCGATCGGCGCCGTGCTCAGCGGCGACGCGGCGGTTAAGGTCGTCACCGATTGGATCGAATCGCACGGCGGCTGGGATGACACGGCCTTAATCGTGACCGCGGATCATGGCCATTACTTCTTTCTGGAAAAGCCGGAAGCACTCCTGCCTTCCGCGCCGGCCGCCTCCGCCAGATGAACGTCGAGTTTGCCTCGATTGACGTTGATGCGCGCGGCAAGCACACTCCGCTGTGCCGCTGCTGAGTGTCCGCGGTTGATTTTGCCACGGCACTGGGGGTCTGCCCGCTACATTGCAAAGATGCCTGCACTGGCCGGGGACTGGCTCATTTTCCCGGCGAATTCGCCAGGGGCGCAGGGTTCTGTCAGGAGGTTGTCCAACGTGGCTCCCGGGAAAATGTGCCTGTCCACCTCTCTTGGCCCGTGAACGGTGACCTCCGTGGATCACCTCGTTCAACGAAACCGATTCCCAACCCCGGCGATTACTTGGGTGCAAAGCGATACAGTCCTTTGCCGTCGGGGGCCACGATCGCGACGTACACCTCGCCCGGCTCGTCTTCGCCGAAGGTAATGATCGGCAGCATGGGGCTTTCGACGCGATAGTTACCCAACACGCGCCGCTTGCTCGAATCGTAATCGAGAGCCCAGATCTTGCCCGTCACATAGTCGGCATAGAGGTATTTCCCTAACAGTTCTGGCACACCTTGGCCACGGTAGACCACCCTGCCCGTGATCGACTTTCCGACCTGATGATCATATTCCCAAATAGGGTCGATCAGATTCACGAGCGGTTGCTGCCTGGTGGGACCAAACGGATGCGTCCCTTCGCGGAAGCTCCAGCCATAATTACCTCCGTTCGAGACGATGTTAATCTCTTCCCAAAGATTCTGCCCCACGTCGGCGGCCCACAGCAACTGGGTCTGGCGGTCGAACGACAGCCGCCAGACGTTACGAAACCCATAGGCAAAGATTTCCGGACGGGCATTCTTGCGCCCAACGAACGGATTGTCTGCCGGAATGGCGTATGGCAGGTCGCCGGACTTCTGGTCGACGTCGATCCGCAAGATCGAGCCGAGCAGAGTATTCAGATTCTGGCCGTTTCCGTGCGGATCATTCGCGCTGCCGCCGTCGCCCAAACCAATGTAAAGAAAGCCATCGGGCCCAAACGCGAGCGTGCCGCCTTTGTGATTCCAGAACGGCTGTGGGATACGAAGCAAGCGCTCTTCAGACGCGGGATCGGCTTTGTCGGGGTCGTCTTTCGATACGCGAAATCGTGAAACCATGCAAAGGTGCGGCGCGTCGCGAACCGTGTAGTAGGCGAAAAAAGCGCCCGTCTCCTTGTAGCGCGGGTGAAAGGCCAGACCAAGGAAACCTTCTTCGTTTTCAGCGTCCGAGTAGCGCACCTTGTCGCGAATGTTGAGAAAGACCTTGGATTCAGTGACGTCTTGATCGTTTTTAAAGACATAGATGGTGCCGTGCTGCGACACAACGAAGATGCGGTTTGATCCGTCGCCAGCATGTGTGATCACGATTGGCCGGAACGGTTCATTCAGGCCGTCGTTGACCGGCTGCCAGCCGGCCCAGCGGAGCTTTGGGAACGCCGGCTCAACCTGCACTGCCAACGTGCCGTGGATCGGTTCCCGTGCGGCGCCATTTGCCGGCAACTCGCGCAACTTGATGTTGCGAAACGACACGGTGCCTTCGCCTCCCTGTAAACAGATCAAGCCCTTGTCGGCCTTGCCGAAATTCTCATACTTCGAAAACGGACTGGCGGCCACACGCTTTTTCCAGTCGTCGTCGCCAAGATTGAACTGATAGTAGCCCGTGCCGTTCAGGTTCACTTCGCAGTGGTTGCCGACGGCCAGCAATTGCAGATGATTCCATTCGCCGGCCGGTCGGACCGCGTCAACGGGTTTTTCACCATCGGGCCAGCGCTTGCTTGCCGGGTACAGCCCAACGAGCCAACCCGCTTGTTCGACCGCGTGTTTCGCCTGGTTATCAACAATTTCAATCTCAGGACCGCTGTGCCGAGGATCGTTGGCCTTTTCGTCGACGCGGAACAAAACGCCGCCGGATGCGCCTTTCTCGATGCGGTACTCAAGTGAAAGCTCGAAATGGTCGAACGCGTCCACGGTGACAAGATCGGACTTGGCATCCGGGCCGCGCTGGATGGAGCCGTCGGCGACGCGCCACCCCCGCAAAATTTCGTTAGCTTGAAATCCTCGCCAGCCTGCCAGCGATTTGCCGTCGAAGAGCATCTTCCAACCCGACAGTTGCTCATAGTCGGACAGCTCACCGGAATGAGCCGGCAGGCAACCGGCCAGCAGGATCGCGATCGCGCCGGAGCCGAGTATCGATCGGTGCATCATCGTGCGAAACCTCCGTGCGCCAGAATACCCGACCGCTGGCCACGGTCAATGCCCCAGCAACGCATCGGTTCCTGCAAGTCAGAAAACTCCTTGGGGTCGATTATGAAAGAGAGCGGGGGCACATTTTCACGGGAAACACGCTCGATCGCCCCCCAACAGGACGACCACACCGCTATTCATCAGGTTTCGCCGCCGCGTCCGACCCAGCACGGAACCCGATCGCATGCAGCCACGACAACCCGACGCAAGACATCGCCGCCACGACGAACCGCTGACGGTGCGCCCGGCGGCGTGGTACCTGTGAGCGTCCCGGACCATGCTTATTTGAGGACTGGGGGAATACAGCTGGAGAGATAGCTCCGATCGATTGCCACTCTGCGTCAAGTGAAAACTGCCAACTGCCTGCTATCAAGGCAGGATTGCCAGACATTCTGCACCGACAGAAGCAGGGTCTTTTCCTTGCCGCGCGAGCGACTCATTCTTAACTTTGCAGCCCGAAAGCTGCGACGATTATTCTTGCCATGTCAGCTAATGCCGGGCACGGTCAGCTTTTAGTTCGTCTCACCCGATGAAGTGGATGTGGCGATTAACGCGAATTTCTCGCTGCATCTGACAACTCCCTTCAGCAATGCGGGTAATGAGTTCAAGCGGTCCAAGCATGTCCCGGGCACTCGCGTGGATGCTGCATTTCGCAGTGGCCGTGGGAGTGCTCGCTTCGTTCCCGACGGTTGCCTCTGCAGCTGACGCGCTAACTTCGGCAGCCGTCAAGCCAGCGGCGACCTCACCGGCTAAGAAACAAGAGGAATTCGAGAAGTCGGTCAACGGGGCCTACAAAACGCTGTTCTACGATAACAACTTCGATTTCATCGACAGCCCACTCTATGATCAGCGGTTTCCGGGAGACGCATTCAAACGCCGTCGACCGTGTGATTGTGTTGTGTACGATATCGGCGGCCAGTTCCGCCTTCGCAGTCAGCACGAAGACAATATGCGCGGGCTCGGGTTGACGGGCCTCGACGACGACATGCTGCTGCAGCGAATTCGACTTTTCGGTAATGCTCAGGTGGGTGAAAATCTGCGCGGCTATGTGGAGTTTCTTGATGCCGTCAGCTACGGCGAGGATCTGCCATCCCGCATCATCGAAGAAGACCGCGCTGAGATCCTCAACCTCTTTGCGGACGTCAAAATGTTTGACACGGAAGATGGTGAAATCTTTGCCCGGCTTGGAAGACAGGAGTTGTTGTACGGTTCTGAGCGATTGGTTTCGCCGCTCGACTGGGCGAATACGCGCCGCACGTTCGAAGGTTACAAACTGTTCTGGAAAGGCGATGATTGGAACGTTGATGCGTTCTACACTAAGCCGGTGCTAGTTGATGCCGACGCGTACAACCAGCCGGGGAAAAATCAGGAGTTCTCCGGCGTTTGGGGCACTTACAAAGGAGAAAAGAACCGCACCATCGACCTGTACTATCTCACATTCTGGAACTCGCTCAATACCAGCGATTTTAAGTATCAAACCGTTGGCGGACGTTATACAGGCAACGAAGGCGTGCTGTCGTGGGACTTTGAAGGCGGCGTGCAGTACGGCAACAACACAGACAACTCCGACCACTCGGCTGGTTTCTGGGTAGCTGGTCTTGGTCATAAACGCGATGATCTGCCGTGGAAGCCTACGCTGTGGCTCTATTATGATTGGGCCTCGGGATCCAACAATCTCGGCGCGGGCAACGGTTTTAACCATCTGTTTCCGCTAGCGCACAAATATTTGGGCTTCATGGATCTATTCGGCCGCAGCAACATCGAAACTCCCAACGTGCAGCTTACCTTGCAGCCCGCCGAAAAATGGAAGCTGCTGATCTGGTACTACTACTTCTTCCTGCAAACGCGCGATGACACGCCCTACAACGTCAACATGACTCCGTTCAATCCGGCGAATCGTCCCGCCAGCCGCGACTTGGGACACGAAGTCGACTTCTTGCTGTACTACACGATTTGTCCACGAATGGAGATGTTATTTGGTTACTCCCATTTCTTTGCGGGAGAGTATTACTCAGAGACCGCCGGCGCTCCCCATCAGGCCGACGCCGATTTCTTCTACGTGCAGTGGCAGTGGAATTTCTAAGACCACGGGAAGACTGGGATCGGATCTTGAATCGTGAGCGGAATCGGGTCGGCAGGGCTCCCCACGGTTACCTCACCGAACCGATACCGTGCGCCGCAACTGGTGCCGGTGTTCGACCGCTGCTGGTAGACGTCGAATTTGTCGACCGGGTGTCGAATCTGTCGACCTGGTACGGCAGAGGTTGAAATCAAAAGTTTAGATTAGCGGTTGCCGCGGGAACAGACGTCGAGCGCACGCTCAGAGTGGCCTGAGGTTGAATCGCGTTTCAACTTCACCGTGCCCTTTAAGTTCTGGCAACTTTCCACGATGCAAGCCTCCTGCGGAAATTTTGCCCGGAGTTTTTTGGGCAATCTTTCGCGCGCATCCGTTGTCCTCCTGCCATGAGCCCGCTAGACTGAGAGGCTTTCGTGGGGCGACCGTCTGTCTTTGCCAGGTGGGCAAGAATTATGGGTCGAAGGCGCAATCTGGTCGTCGCGCAGAGCGGCGGTCCGAGTCCGGTCATCAATAACAGCCTTCGCGGCATTCTGGAGACCGCTCGC
>SXHT01000181.1 GCA_005773095.1 Planctomycetaceae bacterium | reverse complement strand
CAACCCGGTGCTCTGCGAGAGCTTAATGCAAGTTTCCGCCCAGGTGATGGGCAACGACCAGGTGCTGGCGATCAGCGGGGCCGTGGGGGGCCAGTTTCAGCTTAATATCATGATGCCGGTGATGGGCCAGGCAGCGATCGAAAGCGTGACGCTTTTGGCCAGCGCGACCAAAGCCTTCGTGGAACTATGCGCGCAGGCGATGGAGGCGAATCCCGAGGCCTGCGCAGCCGGCGTCGAACAAAGTCTGTCGATGGTCACCAGCCTGAACCCGCTTCTTGGGTACGAGCGTGCGGCTGCGATCGCCAAGGAAGCATTCAAGACCGGTAAGACGGTGCGGCAGCTATGCGAAGAACAAAAGCTTTTGCCGCCGGAGGTGCTGAAGGAAGCACTCGACCCGATGCGGATGACGGAGCCGCAAGCGTAGTCGGCGTCAGGCTTGGCGTGACGAGTGCGTTAGGAGCGGTTGACACCACACACAGCGCTCATCACGCGGAGCGTGATGGCTACACTCGGAGGATTACATGATCACTCGATACGATGTTGTCGCGGCGGTGTTGATGACATCCGCCTGGTCGGTCGCAAGTGCCCAGACCGGCCGATTCCCCAACTTTGAAGCCGCTGCCGGTTCTGCACAGGAGGATGACCGGGCAACTCCTGCCGCAGCCACGGCCCCCGTTCCAAACCGTCGGTCCGCTCCCGCTGCGGGCGTGCCTTGGAACGCGTCGCGCCAGCCGGCGAAATCACCGTCGCACGGTTCGCGTTCGACGGGGACCCCCGCGCGACGGTTAACGCCGGCCCAGCGCGGCATCGATCCGAATGCCAAGCCCATCGGGGCCAGGCTGGGTCAGCCTGATGTGCTCAAGGCGTATGAGCTCACCAAGACGGCTCAGACGGAAGATGCCTACACGCAAGTCATTGACCTTTGCAGGAGTGGCATGCAGAAGGGGGTCGAAAGCAGGATGGCCGCCTATGCCCGCAAGCTGAGCGCTTGGGCTTACAACCGCCGGGGTGAAGCTCGTGCGGACTCGGGCCGGACGCAGGAGGCGTTCGATGATTTTGACGCGGCGGTCGGAATGGAAAGCGGACAGTGGAGGGCAATTCACAATCGGGGCGTGAGCCACGCGATGCTGGGCAATCCGACGGCGGCGATCGCGGATTTCACGCGCACGTTGGAGTTGAACCCCAGGTTTGCCAACGCCTGGTTCAACCGGGGCGAATTAAAGTATGAAAATCGCGAGTTCGTCGCCGCCGTGCAGGACTACAATCAAGCGCTCAGGCTCGCGCCGCGCGACGCGGCGGCTCTTAACAGTCGCGGCCACGCTCTGTATCGATTGCGCCGCAGCGCTGAGGCGATGGCGGATTACAACAAGGCGATCGAGATCGACCCGTCGAGCGCCGCGGCATTCGTCAATCGGGGTGATTTGCAGGCCGACCAGGGAAATTTCGCCCAGGCCGCCAGGACTTACCGCGAGGCTATCCAGGTGAATCCGTCGCTAGGCCGCGCTTATCAAAGCGCCGCCTGGCTGATGGCCACCTGTCCCGAAGAAAGTTTTCGTAATGCCGATCTGGCGATCGAGGCGGCACAGAAAGCGATTGAACTCGATGGCAACACCGATTATCGCTACCTGGAGACGCTGGCCGCCGCCCAAGCGAATGCGGGCGAATTTGAGGACGCCATCAAAACCCAGGAACAAGCGATGGAAACGGCGCCGGACGCTGTTGTGCAGGTTTACCGAAGGCGCATCGCAGAGTTCCGCGCCGGACGCCCGCATCGAGAACCCTCGCCCAAGTTCGCTGCGGGGGCGCGCGCGGTATCACGGCGGTAGACATGACTGGTATCGGAATCCCGCGACTGGAGTCTCCCAGCCTGTGCCACGACACCGAGAGATCAAGGAATGGCTCGCTCGCAGGATCATCCGGATGCTCGGTATTCCTGACGATGGCGGTACGAGTGGCGAATCGGAGTGACCATGTCCCGACACAGAATTACCATTCTTGACGGTGCGACGCTCAATCCGGGCGATAATCCCTGGAGCGGAATTGAAACGTTGGGTGAGACGGCGGTCTTCGACCGCACGCCAACGGAGTTGATTGCCGAGCGATCGCGCGGTGCAGCCGTGCTCGTCATCAACAAAGTGAAACTGCCGGCAGACGTGTTGGAGCAGCTGCCCGACCTGAGGCTCATCGCGGTGACCGCCACCGGGTTCGATTGCGTGGACGCCACGGCGGCGCGAAAGTTGGGCATCGCCGTTTGCAACGTGCCGGTCTATGGGACCGACTCGGTTGCTCAGCATACGTTGGCTCTGATCCTGCATTCGTGCCATCGCGTGGACCTGCATGATGCGGCGGTTCATGCCGGAGCGTGGTCACGCTCGCCGGACTTCTCGTTCTGGAAAACTCCGCTCGTGGAATTGACGGGCAAGACGCTGGGCATTGTGGGTTTTGGGCGGATCGGCCGCCGGGTCGGTGATCTGGGTCACGCCTTCGGCATGAACGTGATCGCGCAAAGTCAGCACCGCAAGAACGCGCCGGAATGGCGGCCATTTGATTGGGGCGACGTGGAAGAAATCTTCCAGGCCGCGGAC
Source organism: Planctomycetaceae bacterium (assembly GCA_005773095.1). Taxonomy (GTDB): domain Bacteria; phylum Planctomycetota; class Planctomycetia; order Pirellulales; family PALSA-1355; genus SXHT01. The sequence continues at coordinate 18,552 of SXHT01000181.1, read as the reverse complement.
ATCATCTCCTTGCACTGCCCGCTCACAACCGCGACCAAGGGCATCATCAACGCAGCGTCGCTGGCGAAAATGAAGCCCACGGCGATTTTGGTGAACACGTCACGCGGCGGGCTGGTGGTGGAGTCCGACCTGGCGGATGCACTCAATCAAAGGAAAATCGCGGCCGCGGCCGTTGACGTTGTCAGCACCGAACCGCCTCCGGCGGACAATCCGCTACTCACCGCCAAGAATTGTGTAATCACTCCGCATCATGCTTGGGCGACGCTGGCGGCCCGTCAGAGATTGATGAAAACCACGGCCGAAAATATCGCCGCTTTCCTGCTCTCGAAGCCACAGAACATGGTCAATTGACCGACACCCGGTGCTGCGCCACGGGGTCTTCTCAGCCAGGCTAGCCATGCAAATTGTCATTACCGCCGTGGGTCCCGACAATCGCGGTTTGGCCGATCCGATCATTCACTTCGTGACGGGGCAAGGAGCCAACATCGCGGAAATTCAGATGTACGACCATGACGAACAGTGTTTGTTCGCCATGTTGCTGCGCATCGAACTGCCGGTTGTCAATCTGGGCGACCTGCGATGCACGTTGGCCGCGATCGGTGAAGAAAAGGGACTCTCGATTCGCGTTTGGTCGCCCGAAGAACGAAAACACAATCCCCGTCTGGCCATCTGCGCGACATTGCGCCCCGAGCCGGCGCTGGCGCTCTTGCGAGCAATCCGCGATGGTCGAATGAAGGCCGAGGCGGCGGTGATCTTGGGCAACAGGCCCAATTGCCGCTCGCTGGCCGAGCAGTTCGCCGTCCCCTGGGAATCGGTCGAAAAAGGCGACGACGGCGAGGCCGATGACGATCGACTGATGGCGCTCTGCGATCAATACCAGATCGATTACCTTGTGCTGGCCCGCTACATGCGCGTGCTGCCCCCCTCAAGCTGCTGGAAATACGCCGGCGGCCGCATCATCAATCTGCACCACGGCTTGTTGCCCAGCTTTCCTGGAATCCGGCCGTATCATGAGGCGTTCGCCAGCCGGATGCTCACCTACGGGGCGACATGCCACTTCATCGTGCCGGAACTGGACGCGGGCAATCAGATTATCTACCAATCGACGTTCACCGTGCCGCACGGCATGAAGCTCGAAGAGATCATCCGCCGCGGCCAGGAAGACAACGAACCGCATTGCCTGGTGGAAGGCGTCCGCCGAGTCGTGGACCGTGAGGTGCAGTTGCACTTTCACCGCGTGGTGGCTCGACCGTGACGCATTTTCAGCCTCACGCAAGCCCTTCGATCCAGCCACCCCCCCCTGTGGTCTTCCCTTGCCCACTTGTAGGGCCGGCTGTGCCGGCCGACAGCCTGGCCAGCCGCCCATGGCGAAGTTGCTCAACTCCGGCCGGCACAGCCGGCCCCACGGCGGACAACGAATCGGTCGTGCCCCGCCAGCTTCGCGCGTCGCGCGCAGGCAAAAAGCCCGGTATATTCGTTACGGTCGCGGTAAAGCGCTTGGAAAATAGGAACAATCTGCGGGCAATCGGCGGGCGGGCTAAATACTAAGGGTTGAGGGGACGATAGCACTCATAGTTTGGCCAGGGTTCGAACCATGAACTGGCATCGCGCGGCGTAGCGTCCGCGGTAACCCACCTGAGCGCCTACCGTACAAAAATCCCCCTAGTTCCACCTCGTTTTCCCGAAGGAGTCCGATCATGACATCGCGTTTTGCTTTGTCGGGCGTGATTGCCGCTGCCATGTTCTTCATGGCCAGCGCAAACGCCAATGCGTTTGAGCTGCTCGATCGCATGCTGGGCATGAATCATCACGGCTCGAGCTGCGGCGGCTGCTGCGACTCGTGCGAGCCCTCATGTGGTTGCGCCGAAGAACCCTCGTGCGGCTGCGAGTCAAGCTGCTGCGAACCTTGCTGCAAGAAGCGTTGCGGCGGTTTGTTCAGCAAGTGCCGTCATCGCAAGAGCTGCTGCGCAACGAGCTGCTGCGAGCCGGCTTGCGAGCCAAGCTGCTGCGCCGCCGAGCCCTCATGCGGCTGCGAAGCAAGCTGCTGCGAGCCCTGCTGCAAGAAGCGCTGCTGCGGCGGCCTGCTCAAGAAGCTGTTCGGCTGCCACAAGTCGTGCTGCGAGTCAAGCTGCTGCGACTCGTGCGAGCCGTCGTGCGGTTGCGAACCGAGCTGCGGCTGCAACTAAGCTCACGCTAATTGCGTAAAGAATTTCAAACGGCCCACTCCATCATGAGTGGGCCGTTTGCATTGCTGGATGGGGTGGCCGGGACAGCGATTGCCGTCCCGGCGCCGCAGCCGCAAGAGGGTATGCATGCACGTCCAGCGGCCAAAGCACTTCCGTGGTGAACGGACCTTCGCACACTCCCTCGTGTCGCAGACGCGAGCCGGGCGGCCATCGCTGCCCGGGCGAGACCACGGCCAATCAGTGTTTTCACGGTCCGGGGACTGGCTCATTTTCCCGGCGAATTCGCGCAAGATGCATTGTTCTGTCAGGAGGTTGTCCAACGTGGTTCCCGGGAAAATGTGCCTGTCCCCCTCTCGTGGCCCGTGATCGGTTACACCTGGTAGGGCCGGCTTTGCCGGCCGTGGATGGGAAAGTCACGCGAATCCGGTCGGCACAGCCGGTCCTACAGCGGATTACTGATTGGCCCTGCGGGCGAGACCCGATTGCTTGACGATTCTGGGCCGAATCTGCGATGCTTTGGGAAGCGTTGCCGGGCTCTTGGGGGCTGCCCGCTGATGCCCGGAAAAGGAGGGCGCCATGGCACGGCGGATCCGCGGTAGCTGGTTGGCTCTTTTGTTGGGTCTGATGACATTTTTGGGCAGCCCCGCGGCGGCGTTTGCGGAGTCTGGCGACGCGGCGGATTCGATTGCAGATCATCTGGCCGTGGGCGAGTTCGCTCCGGCGCGTCGGATTGCTGAAACCATCGAAGATCCGACCGAGCGCGACGCGCAGTTGGCCGTCGTTGCTCAATCGCAAGGAATGGCCGGCGGCCATGCCTTGTCGCTGGCGACCATTGGCCTGTTATCTGACGATCGGGCTCGTGCAGCAGCGCTTGCGTCGTTCGCGGAGCAGCCGGGGGCGCCGCGTGCAGCGTTGGGCGGAGTCCAGGCGGACTTCGATGGGTTGATGGACTTGATCACGAGCACTGTTGCGCCGACGACGTGGGATCTGGTGGGGGGCAATGGTTCGATCGCACCGTTTGAGAGTGGTGTTCGCGCCGATGCGGCAGGCGTCCTGCGGCGCGTGGCGCGCAAGCCTGGCATGCGGTTGACCGCCCTGGTGAAGGCCGAACAGGCGCGTCAAATCGGCGAAGAGGAATTTCACTCCGCCGACGCTCGGCGGCCATCCCCCCTGCGAAAAATCTCACTGCCGCGGCTCGAGCGCGCGGTGCAATTGCGACTGGCAGCAGGCCAGGTGTTGACCGAAGAGATGCAGTTTCTCGCCGGATTGGAAAAGATCCGCTACGTGCTGGTGTATCCTCAGTCAGGCGATCTGGTGCTCGCCGGTCCGGCGGGCGATTGGAAGCCAGGCCCCGAGGGCCGCACGGTAAGCTGCTCGTCGGGGCGACCTGTCGTGCGACTTGATGATTTCATCGCCACTCTCCGGCAGCTGCGGGCGAATTCGGGGGCAACCTTTGGCTGTTCCATCACGCCTACGACGGAAGGTCTGGCACGCACCAGAGCATTTGTCGAGTCCCATCGCGGCACGCCGCTCAAACCTGCCGACCGCGATCGATGGATTTCCCGTCTGAGGAGTCAGCTTGGCCGGCAGACGATCGACGTATTCGGCATTGATCCAGGGACCCGCGTGGCCCAGGTTCTCGTCGAGGCGGATTACCGCATGAAACTGGTGGGCATGGGCCTGGAAGAAGGCACCGTTGGGGTCGAGAGTTATCTGGATTCCATTCACCTGGCAAAAGACCAGGCGCCGCCCCCCATGGATGTGTTGCGTTGGTGGTTCACGATGAATTACAAGTCGCTCTTCACCACGGAAGATCGCGATGGCTTCGAGCTGCGCGGCCAAGGCGTGCAAGTGCAGTGCGAAAATGAGCTGCTGGACGACAAGGGAACACGGATTCACACGGGCCAGGCATCGGACTTGAATCAGGCATTCGCGCAAAGTTTCACGGAATACTTCACGGTCCTGGCCAGGAAGTATCCGGTCTATGCGGATTTGCAGAACGTCTTTGATTTGGCTCTGGTGGTTGCCCTGATATGCAGCGAAGGGCTGGCCGATCGAGTCCATTGGCACGCGTTGTGTTTTGGCGACGAGCGAGTCTACCGAGTTCCGCTTGCACCCCCCGCCAAGGAAGTCGAGACGGTAATAAACCACCGCGTTGTTAACGACAGGCACGTGATCGTTGGCGTCAGCGGTGGCGTACGCGTGGATCCCTGGTCGATTGTGGCCAGGTCGGCAATCGCAGCCGACACTTATGGCAAACTCAAAGCCGAGCGAGTGGCGGGTCTGGCGAAGAAGGACCTCGAAGCAGATAGCTGGTGGTGGGACTAGGTAGTCATCGCGCTGGGCGTAATGAATTCGTCAGGGAGAGCGTGATGGCTACGGCTGTTGGGCCGGTGGCGTAAATCGCTCGAGTAGCGCCTCGTATTGCTTCCGCCGTACGCTGGCTTCGGCGGCTGGATCGAAATCAATCGGCTGACCGGTAATCGATGCGAGCTGCTCCATGGCCAGCCGGCGTTTCGATTCATCGTCGCGATTGACCAGCGACAACCAGGCACGTGCATCGCCCGCCAAAAGTGCCACGGTCTGCTCTACGGAATCGCCTTGCTGGTTGTCGAGTGCCGCAATGATGTTTCGAATCCGCCGCCATTGTTCGGCATCGAGTTTCGCCCGCTCGAAGCCGCGCAGGAACGGCAGCGCGTCACGACCCGTGTCCAGCAATTCCCGTTCAGCGGCCTGGCGATCCGCATAGTTTGGGCTGGCGAGATCGTCAACCCAGGCGATCCAGTGTTTGCGATCGACGGTTCGTTGCAAGCGCGCGTTTTGGCAAAGTCCGTCCTCGATCGCGTCGGTCACGGTGGCCAGCCTCAAACCCGGTTTAAGAATTTCAAGTATCGGCGCCAACAACTGCTTCGTAAGCTCGGGCTCGGCGAGCAGCAAGTGCCAAAGCGTAGGACCGCTGGCAACACGCTTTCCCTCGGGTGTTTCAAGCGAAAGCGTCAGATCCTTTTGCGGCGATTGAGCAAACTCCATGGATCGCGTGCCCTGGTCTTCCTTTCGCACATGGCGAATCAGGAACTTTTCACCATCGGTCACTTCCAAGGAGATTTCCATGTTTTTGTCGACCAGCTCATAGCGCAGGTTGGGGTCGGCGTTGGTCAGGTCGAGCGTCAGTCGTTCGCGGCGAACGCCGTCGCTGACGTTGTTGTTCCAGTTGGCGCCGAGATTCAGCGAGGTGGCGGTCAACCGCCCAGCGACGATTTCAAACTGAACCGCGCGCAATCGCGAGGCGATGCTGCCGCTTGGGACGTTGCCCTGTTTATTCTGTGCGATTGCCGGAGAGCCAACGGCCAGCAGCAACAACAGGGTGGGTATTCCGATCTGAAGTCGCATGGTGCGATCCTCCGCGGTTGCCTGACACTGCCTTGCGCAATTATACCACGTAGCAGGTGCACTCCGTGAGCCGTGACGGGCAGTGAAGTGTCCAAGGTTCTTCGCAGTTCCGTTACGGCACACGGAGTGTGCCTGCAACTTTGCGATCGTCTGTCCCATGAGGTTTGTCGTTGACGTCGGCCTCGCTGCTCGCCGAAAGCGATAGGGCCTCGGCAACGATGGAAGCTTGCGTGGATAGCGTCACGCGGCGATGCCGTCGCCAGAGGTACACGCCGGCGGCAATCGTCGCCGCGACGACCACCACCGTCACGGCAATGTCCAGCCGCAAAATCCACTGACGGATCTGCTCGCCGTAGCGGTAGCTCAGGTAAAAAAACGTGCCCACGACGGAGGTGACACAAAGTGCGTCGATCAAAAAAAACCGCCGAAACGATATCCGCAAAATGCCCGCCGTCAGGTAGATCGGCGACCGCAGGCCCACCACAAAACGTGCAACAAAGAATACTTTGAGGCCGTGCCGGCGCATCATCTCTTCGATCTTTGCTTCACGTTCGACATGCAGAAGGTGGGCGAAACGCGGGTGCATCCTGGCCAGGTTATGGCCAAAGTGATATCCGATGGCATACATCACGCAGTCGCCAAGCAAAGCGCCGACCAGGCATGCTGCGAAAGCGCCCCACGGTTCCAAGGATCCGGCCGAACTTGCCACCCCCGCGGCGATAATCGCCACCTCCTCGGGAATCGGCAGCCCGCACCCGGTCAGAACCAGGAACAGTACGATTCCAAAATACGAAAGATTTGCTAACAGCCAATCAACCATGCGCCGGCATACGGGGAGAGAGCAGTCTGCGAGACGGATTTTAACGCAACCCACTCAACCGTAATAGATTAGCATACCTCACGGCCGCTAGCCTAGAGAAAATGGACCGATTCCATGGGTGCTGCATCCAGACGAGTCATCGGCGTGTGACCGCCAAACGTCCGGTGTCAGGTTGAAACATCGCCACGTCATGCTGCCCGCCGTCTCTCCAGGGCACAACATCAGGCAGCCAATATGCTGCCGTTCGGCGCACCATGTCCGGGTCGCTTCAGGGCCGAGAACGTAGAACGCCGTGGAAAGAGCCTCGGCTTCGGCGGCGGTTGGAGCCACCACGGTTGTTGAGAGCACGCCTTCGGCAGGCCAGCCGGTTCGCGGATCCAAGATGTGGCCATAGCGATTGTCGCCATGCACGAAGAATTGAGTACCGGATCCGGAGGTTGAAAGCGCACGGTCGCGAAGGATCAGCTCTCCAAGATAGCGCTGGGGCTTGAGCGGGTTGCGAACGCCGATCGACCAACCACCGTCCGGCCGGCTGGCATTGCTGCCGCGTGCCAGCAGGCTGCTGTTTCCACCATGAAATAAATAATCGGCAATGCCAGCGGCGTCGAACAGTCGAGTGCAGCGATCGAGCGCGTAGCCCTTGCCGATGCCGCCGAGATTGATTTCAATGCCCTCGCGCAGGAAGTGAATGGTGCTTCGCTCCAGATCCAGGGCCAGATGCTGGACGCCAACCCGTGCCTGGACAGCGGTAATCTCGTCCGCACTGGGCAATCGTCCCGCGCGCCGTTTGAATCCCCATAGTTCGCTGAGCGGTCCCGCCGTGATGTCGAATGCGCCTTCGGTCAATCGCGATAGCTCGATCGACTGCGCTAACAATTCAAATAGATGCGGTTCAACTTCCATGGGACCCGCCGTCGCAGCCCGATTAAGTCCACAGATTTCGCTCGTGTCCCGATAGACCGTCAACTGCTGTTCGATCTGGTCCACCAGATCAAGGGCTTCGAGGGCCGTTGTTGAGCCGTGTGGGTACTCCCCCGCGTTCAGCCAGATTTCGAACTCGCAGGCCATTGCCCGTCGCGACAGTTTGACCTGATAGTGCTCGGGACCGATCGGCGGGACGAATTCGCCAGGCGAGTCGGCCGCCTGGGCAGCGACATGTGCGATCACTTGGGCGGCGGCTTTTCCCTTGAGAAAATCTCGGCGATGGGAGCGGGGCGAGGCCATTCTGCCAGTATAACGTCCCAGGGGTTGGGAGTCGGAGTTGTTGGAGTTGATCCTTGAGGCAGCCATGGATCATCGCCGGATGGCGGAACTCAAACCCGCGTGGGCCACACCCGGCCCCGTCCGCGTGGCGTGCGCGTATTGCCCCCCATGGCTACGCCGCCGATAATCGAAGTTGTTCTACGCTATTTTTTCTCGGAGCGTTCCGATGGATCGTCGAGCAATCGTTCTGTTTGGGCTGCCGTTGATCGCGTTGCATGCCGCCATCCCGGCTGCTGAGCCTCAAGGGCCACGACCGACTCGCGCCCTGCCGCCGAAATGGCCCAAGTCCGTGGCGGATGTTTTCTTCAGTGACGCACGCGCAAAACTCATCGGTAAACGGCCCAACTATCCAGCGGTATCGAGCAGGGACAGCCATCCGGTCGGACCTTCGACGACGGAGGGGAGCGATCTGCCGGCCGCCGCAACAGGTGAATTTGCCTGGTCGAAACTGATCAGTCCCGAAACGATCGAAGACGAGATCAAGTCGTTACAAAAGCAGGTCAGCGAGAATGTCACGACACCGGCCAATTTCAAAGGAGGCGGATTCAAGGCGGGTCGTCGGCATTTCACCGAGCTGGCGCTGTTATTTGCGATTATCGCGCAATATGACGGTCAGGTGCGCTGGAAAGACAAGTCCGGCGGCATTCGCGATCTGATGGGCAGAGCGGGGCAGAATTGCGCCGTCGGCACCGACGCCAGCTACAACGAGGCCAGGCTTCGCAAGGAAGATTTGGAACAACTGGTGCAAGGGGCCCTCACGAGCGCACCGGCGGCTGATCCCGACGCCAGGTGGGACAAGATCGCCGACCGCGCTCCGTTAATGCAACGCATTGAACAGGCCCAACAGCAAGGCGTGGCGCCGTGGACGGCGAACCCAGGCGAGTTCAGCAAGAACGCCAGCGCATTGCTGCGAGAAGCGGAATTGATTTCGGCCGTGGCCGAGACCATTCAGCGGGAAGGCTACAGTGATTCCGACGATGAGACCTATCTGGGGTTTGCGCGGAAAATGCGCGACGCCGCAATGGAAGTCGCCGCCGCCGTCCGAGGCAAGAACTATGACGCCGCGCGGGCCGCCAGCGGCAACATCGAGAAGGCGTGCAGCGGCTGCCACGAGCAATTTCGCAGTTGACGCCCCAAGCGTCGAGCGTCGGTTTCGCGAGAGAGCCGCTGTTGTACCAAAGGACTTTTTGCGCGAAATCGACTCCCGACCCCACCATCCCCCCCAATGCGGCTTCTGAGTTACAACATCCACAAAGGCATCGGTGGACGCGACCGGCGTTATCGGCTTGAACGCATTATTGAGGTCATCGAGCGGGAAAATCCAGACCTGATCTGCCTGCAGGAAGTCGACCACAACGTCCGCAGATCGAGATATAGCGATCAACCCCATCTGCTCTCCGAGCGCCTTCATGCGGTGGCGAAGCTCTATCAATTGAACGTGCCGCTCAAGCATGGCGGTTATGGCAATTTGCTGCTTTCGCGTTGGCCATTCCGGATCAAGCATCAGGTTTCGCTGCGGCTAAAGCACCGCCGACCCCGTGGAGCACAAATGGCCGTGGTCGAGTCTCCCGAGGGACCGCTGCACCTGGTGCACTGGCATCTGGGCCTGGCCGAGAAAGAACGCCATTGGCAGGTTGAGCATTTGCTCGCCCATGCGCTGTTTCTGGAGTCGGCGCATTTGCCCACGATGATTGCCGGCGACACCAACGATTGGCGAAACACGCTCTGGCGCGGGCCTTTCGCGCGGCACGGGTTCCGTCACATCACGGCGCCGATTTCGCGGTTTCGCTCGTTTCCGGCATATTTCGCCATGGGCGCGCTCGACAAGGCATTTTTCCGAGGGCCGATCGAAATTCGAGCGGCACACATGGTCCGCACCAGTCTTTCCAAGCAAGCCTCCGATCACTTACCCCTGGTTATTGACTTTCACATCCATGCCCAGCGCAGGTGAGCCCGGTGGCAGGCCAATGCGTTGCCGCCGGCATGTGGGCGAGTCTCTCCGAGACTCGCAATCGCGGTTCTGCGACGCGTTCAGCGCCGGTTGGTAAGTATCGAACCGACCAGGTCCGTTGCGGGGAAATTCGCCAGTACATAGGTGTTGCGGCCGTTTTCGATGGTGACGATCTGAATCGCCGGTCGTCCCAATACACGGCCAGTTGCGCCTGCGGATTGCAACGAGAGCTGGTGCTGACCGGCGGGCAGTTCGAGTCGCAGGACCTGGATCTTGTCGGGAAGCAATCCCCAACAGCGGGTGTCGGCCGATTCGCTGGCTTCCCAGGCGATGCCTGCCATGTCGAAACCGACCCCGGCGAGTGAATAGCGGTCGGTGCGGGTGGCTTCCTTCGCGCCCACAATGACAGCCTTTTTGATAACCCGGCGAACCACCGCCTCGGCAATCACGCGCGGATAGATTGCATCGTATTGATCGACCGCCATCCGGCCGATGTCGGTGATCGTTTCCGTGTTGCCGGACGCGCGGCCATTCACGGTCACTCGAATCGCATGGATGGAATTCGGTGTCAACACGACCTTGGGAACTTTGACCGGAGCAATCGTCGGCGGAAGCGTGTGTTTTCCGGTAGCGCTCAAGATGCGGTCGGCGACCAACAGCGAAACGGTCGTCGGCGCTTCGACGGCCTGTTCCTTGTGCGGACCCAAGCCCAGCAGTGCGAATACGTAGAGTACGCCATTGCCGGGAGCCGAGTGACGACCGTGACGGGCACGCTCCAGATCTTGGGCTCCGAAGGGGAAGTTGGGTTGCCAACTGCAGACCATGGCGCGCGAGCGGGCCACGTCGTCGTAGTTGGCGTGCGTTTCCTCGCGAATTGCGCCATGCAGATAGGGACCCAGCGCTACCCGTTGGTAAGCGAGCTTGGGATTCTCCCCGTGTTGGTCGACACCGGCGTCGATGATCTGCTGCTGCTTGTCGGCGACCTGAAGTGCATAGGCTCCGGCATCGCCGCCGTCGGTCATGAGATTCGAGAGGGCCAGGAAGACGCGCGTCAGAACTTTCTCGTAATCTTCGCCCGCGTAGGCTTCCTGGTTGGCATCGGTCAGGGTTGAGAGGGCTATTTCAGCGATGGCGGGTTGCTCGAGATGGTCGAAGCGGTCGCGAACGACTCGAAGCGTTTGTTCGGCTTCTTTCGGTTTGCCGGAGGCCAGTTGAAGAATCGCTCGATCGAGCTTGATGCAATCGCGATCGGATCGGCGACGCAGACCTTTTTTCAATTCCCTGTCGGCTTCGGCGAGGTTGCCCGCGGCGAACTGCTGGCGAACCGTGGTCAGTCGGTCGGCATACGTAGCGCAGCCGGTCGATGCGACGACCAGAATCGTGACGAGCCATCCTGCCGAGGGGCGAAGGTGGAACATGAAGATGCTCCCCAAAGGCGAACCCAACGGATGAGCGAGGAATCGTGGCGGAAGAATACAGTCGTCCCTCGCTAACGCATCGCGCTTGGTATTGTTCGCTAGCGTTTCAGCCTGGTGAAGCTCAGCCACCTGGCAAAGCGCGAGTGATAGTAGCCTTTGCTGATCGTGGCCGATTGCTTGTCGTACTGGCCCGTGCGAATGTCGACCATCTCGAGGGTCAGCAGGTAATCACGCTGGTAGTCTTTGTTTTCGCGCGTCGTGCCTGACGTGATCGTCGCGTAAAGCAGCGCATCACAAGGTTGTCCTTGCTGCTCCATGATCGCAACAAACGTTCGCATGTTCTCCGGTACGAAGAGCTGATCGGGACGCAACCGCGTCTCGGCGAGTCCGGCGTCGACAAACCGCCTGCTCACCGGTTGGAAGACGCCCGACCCAAGGATATGCGTGTCAATGACCTGATAGATTTGCTCTTTGAAATCGCCGATCTCCTCGGCGCTTTTGTTTTCCACCGCCACAAAGCAAATCCGCTGGATGGGAGCGGCCGGGGCACTGGCGGAGGCTTGAATGATTTGCGGCGATTGGCTATGGCGCGCCAGTAATTCGCCGACGGCCTGTTTCACCAGCGGCTTAAAAGTTTCCGCGCCCGCCGCGTGGCTGCCGACCATGTCGGGCTTGTCGGGGGAACGAACCGTGGCAAATTGATTGCCGCGGCAGCCCGCTAGCAGCCCGCCCCCAATGGCGGCCGCGCATAGAACCAGGCGACGGCGATTCATGGGAATCCTTTCCCCCGTGCTGAGAACTAGCAGGAAATTGCTGCTAGCATGCGTCCAATGATCACCGAATGGCGATCCGTCTTCTGCGCTACATCGAACAGGCTGGGGGTCTTTCTAAAGACATTTCCGCTGATCGTGGATCAAGGGAGTGCTGGCACGAGGTACGGTCGAGGTTACCGTCCCCGGCCCGTGCATCATCCTTCCGGCGTATCCAGAATCTGTTTGAGACGGCCGGCAAGCTCGGGGGGTATTTGATCGAGCCACGTCGGGTCGAGTAACCCGACATCGACTAAGTCATGAAGGTGCACTTGGTCCTTGAGGCGATACGACGTTAGTTTCATCACGACAAGCTCACCTAGATCAATCACATTCAATGCTTTCTCGCGAGAGCTTGAGGTTACATCGGGAGTTGGGCATGCATCATCGCCCCTGACCTTTTCATTCGCAAAGAGCAGATGCACGCCTTCCCGAGCCTTGCCTTGGGGACCGTCAACAAAAAGCTGCACGCCGAAGGTAAAACTGTACTCAAATCCCACAGCTTCCAGCGCCGTCTTGGCGGAATCAAAATCCGCGCGGCGAATCAGCAGGTCCACATCGACGGTATTCCGTGCGGCTGCCGGATCGACTTTGCTGACCCACGCGGCGACGGCGTTGCCACCGATCACCGCATAGGGGATACCTGCTTTTTCCAACGCGGCGGTTGATCGCCGCAATCGTTCGCGCACACGTTCCACCGCAATCACCATCCTTTCCAAGACGGCCTCGTCGAAGGCAACCACCGTAGCGCGCGCTTCTGTACTGCTCATGCCACGAGCTTATCATCGCGGCGCGGGGCGGGCAACTTCGTTCGTACCACATGCAACGCGAACGAAAGGCCACGCAAGAAATCCGCCGTCCCTGGCGCCAGGCCCATGCCCAGCAGCAGGTTCCTCTAGCGTGTCCTAACCGCCAACTCTTCGTCTGCCAAAGCGGCTGCGCAGCCAATGCACGGATCGACGTCTGCTGGCTGCAATTTCGGGTCGTTGCCCCAATCCGCTGGGAGGCCATCCCACCGGCCCCTGAACGGTTAACGGAACTCATTGCCAGCACGCAAGTTGTCGAAATCCATGAAATTCCGCGAACCTTTTCGCCGATCGTGGTGTCTATTCGCTGTCAGCCGAGGTTTTTGGCTTTCCGTATAACGGGATTTGCTTGACGGGAAGCCCTTTACCTGGGAGCTTTGAGTGATCGGCACGGTTTGCCGCCGTGTCGGCAGCCCTTGGCAAATGAACGGCTAGTTTCAATCCGCGATTTTGTTTCTCTCTGTCAGCGGCACGACCGCAGGAGTTTGTCATGCGAACCTTTACGTTGACCAACACGAATAGCACCGTTTTTGGCCTGGCCCAAGACCGCGTCGTGAAGGCGAACCGTGAGGGTTGCGCGCCTGCCCGGCCGCATCTTTTCTCGCACGGCTGGCGAGTTCGTCTCGCCAGCCCGGCAAGCCAGGCCGCTTATGCGTTCAAGCGCTTGGTGGCCCACGCGGCCCGGACGATGGGCATGCATAGCCCATCGATTTCCGGACCGTCGTTGTGCCGGTTGCCGGTGCAGTCAACAAGACTGCAGGCTTCCGTTCGGGGCTAAGACCCAGGCGGCAAATAATGCCGCCCCTTAGCACCTGAACGACGCAAGCCAACGGCTCGGCCCAACCGCCTGGAAAGCGATTCGTTGCGCATTTTGCAGCAATCCTTGTCCGCGGCGTCGGGATCTTCCGCTTGGCTCGTGGCGACTTTTTTGGGCTTTTGTTTACGAGGAGGGAAACCATGACCACTGACTTGAACTTGAAGGAACGCAGCGAGCTGAGCCTGGTTATCGCCGCCACGCGCGGCGACCGCGCGGCGTTTGGCGAGCTGGTCGTGCGCTACGAGCGGGCGGTGTACACGGTCGTGTTCCGCCGACTGGGCAACCATGCCGAGGCGCAGGAAGTGTGCCAAGAGGTGTTCATCAGGGTGATGACAAAGCTCTCGCAACTGCGGCACCCCGAGTGCTTCGGCGGCTGGTTGCGTTCGGCCGCGAACCGCATGGCGATCAATCGCGCGGTGCGTCGCGCCTTGGCCAACGACACCGATCCGGCGAGCCTCGCCGCGACGGTGATCGAGGCCGAAACGCCGTTCACGGCTGCGCTCGCTCGCGAGCGCAGGTTGCAAGTCCGCGCGGGCCTGAGGCGGCTGCGCAAACTCGACCGCGAGACGCTGCTGGCGTTTTACGTCAAGGGCCAGTCGCTCGTGGAGATGAGCGACAACTTCGACTCGCCGGTCGGCACGATCAAGCGGCGTCTGCACGTCGCTCGCAAGCGGCTGGCCGAGGAACTGGTTGAGCTGGTCAGCGCGTGAGCGATGCGGCCGGCAACCCGAAGTCCTCGCCGACCGCACATGGTATTAGCTGCCTGCGGTCGGGCTTTTACCCAACGGTGCGATTGCGAAGCACAGCCAGGCCAAGATCCACAGCGTGCCGCCGATGGGAACGACGTGCACAAAGGGCTTGACCGCAGTGAAGATCCACCCAAGCAACCCGCCCGAGAAGAGCAGAATCCCGGCGACAAACAGCCAGCCGGCGGCAGCCAGCCAGTTGGCGCCTTTCCGTCCCGCGGAATTTCGTCCGGCGGCAAGACCCACAAGCACCAGGGCGATTGCGTGGTACATTTGATAGCGCAGAGCTGTTTCAAAATTGGCGAACTGCTCGGCGGAGAGTTTTTCCTTGAGCAGATGCGCGCCCAGAGCCCCCATTGCCACGGCCACCGCCGCCAGCAGTCCGCCGAGTCGCAGGAATATTCGGCCTTGCATTGCCCAGCCTCGCAACAAGCATCGCGGGGGGTCGTTCGACCCAGAGCGATTGAGCAATAGCCCAGGTTATCGTCTGATTTGGCCGGCTGCCGGCTGCTGCGCGATGCCCAGGCGGTCTTCTTCCTCTTCCTGAATAATGATTCGGGGAGTGACCATCATCATCAGGCTTTGCGTTTCGCGGCCGATGCCGACGTTCTTGAACAATCGACTCACATAGGGGAGTTTGCTTAAGATCGGCACGCCGAACTCGTTGCGGCCTTCGCTAAGTCGTTTGATGCCGCCTAAGAGCACGGTGCCGCCATCGGGCACGCTGACGGTTGTGGTGACCGTGACAAACGAGAACGTCGGCAACTGCACCGTGACGCCTTCGTTGGTGGTCGTTGTGTCGTCGCTTTCGGAGGTTGTGTCGTCCCCGTCTTGCGAGCTGGCGCTGCTTTTTTTCGTGGTCGTCGAACCGACGAACTGGAATTCTTCCACATCACCAATTCGGCTGAAGAACGGCACGACGGTAAGCCGCACATAGCGACGGTCGTTGCTGACCACCGCCTGCACGGTGAGGAAGGTGCCTTCGTTCAATACGACGATCACCGGTTGCTGGGCGGCCGCAAAGTCGCCCACCACCGGAATTACGCTGATCACGAACGGCGTCTGCGACGTATCGCTGACGAGCGCCTGCTGGCCGTTGAAGAGCGTCACCTTAGGCGCCTGCAGAACGTTGCTGCGCCGATCGCCCTGAGCCGCCTGCACCAGAAAGAATGCCTCGATGTCGCTCAAGATTGCGAATCCGAACGAGGAGACGTCAACCGGCGTGCCGAACTGCGGTGCTGCCAGCGTGAAGCTGCTCTGGCGGAACGGAATGTCCAGATCCGTCGTAAAGCTGCCGTCCTGCAACAAGCCAACCGTTGCGCTGGGATGCGCGGGCAAACCAGCCTGGATTCTAGCGGCGTTGTCGGCAGGAATTTTCGTTTCGATGTCAAAGTCGAAGTCCACGCCAATCCGCTCAAAGAAGTTATCGTTGAGCGTGATAAACCGCACTTCGATCGTCACCTGCAGGTCTTGCAGTTTGCGAAGCTGTTCGAGCAGATCTTTGATTTGATCATGCACTTCCTGCGTCTGGCTGATGACCAGGCTGAGGTTCGTTTCAAAGGGAGCAATCGAGCCGGGACCACCCACCTCGTCCCATGTCGTCGGCTGCACGGTGGTGGTGATCAGCTCAATCAATGAATCGAAGTCGGCTTGGACACCCCCCCCCATGCCTCCTGGACCACCGATGCCGCCACCCAGGGTGCCTGGCATGCCGGACGGCGGGCGCGATCCCGGGCCACCCTGCATTTGAGCCAGGACTGCCGGATTGATCACGCCGCTGGCCGGTGACCCGTCATTGCTGGCCAGCACCGCGGTGTTGGCTCCATAACCTCCCGCATTGAAGGCCTGAGCCGACTGAGCATCCGACAACCCGCTGGCCAAGGCGCCTTTCAGCCCCATGTTGGCATTGGGCACGAAATTGGGAATCGGAATTACCAGGTCCGCCACGCTGTAGTTAACGCTGTAGACCTCGCCGTCGCGCATCTGTTCGCTGGTGATCTTGAGCACCTCATCTTTGATGACGTAGCTCAGCCGCAGCGGCCCGAGAATCAGATTCAGGGCGCTCTTCAGTGAAATTTCTTCGCGCAGGTCGATCGTCACCGGCGTGTCGCTGGAGACACCTTCTTCGCGCAATCCTTCCGGGTCGACGTGAATATTCACATCGGCCAGTTTGGCAAGCTGATCGACCACTTCGGTCACCGGCCGGTCGCGAAAATTGCAAGACACCGGCGTCCGCAGCTTGCGTTCGATTTGCAGTTCTTTTTCCGAACGCCGCCCGTTGGCTTCGGCAGTCCATTGGCGTCGCGTCTTGGTCAGGTCCTCCCAGGTCGGCTTGTCGGGGAAGCGAATCGGCTCGCGGTCATCAAAAGCCTCGCTGGAGGCGGTCACGCTTTGCCAGGCGTCGAAGGCAGATCGTTCTTTTTCGTCCCTGGTTCCTTCGTTGTTGAATTTGCGACGCGCAAACGCCGCAACCCAAACAATTTGTTTGACGACCCCGTTGTCCGGATCCAGTTCGTTGGCCCGCTTCGCAACGATTTCCGCTTCCGGGTAGCGCTGCTCGTCCATCAGTTTATTGAATTCGTTGACCAACCTGGCCAGCCGTTCGTCGACTTCCACTTTCGTGTCACGGCGCCGGCGCACGTCATCAAGCGACTGTTTGTTGAATTCAGTCTGCTCAAGTTGAGCCTTATTCTGCTCGATGTATCGCTTGACCTCCGTCACCGTGACGTCGAGCCGTTTGCTCAGCTTGGCACGCGATTCCGGATCCACGGCCGCGCCTTCGACGCTTGCCTTGGCGTCCTGCAGTACTTCGAGCGCTTGCTTCGGATCAGCCTCCATCAGTTTGCGGGCCGCCATTTGCTGTCGGGTGACTTCCGCCGAGAGTTGCTTCACGACCAACTGCTGCCTGGCAGTCGCTTCGTCAATCAACTCGGGCTTCGCGGAAGCCGGAAGTGGGCGGGCCGAGGGGACCGAGAGCATCTGCAAATGATCCTGCAAGCGCTGGGCGGAAACCGGATCGAGTTCGTTGCGGAAGGCGTGCGCCTGCCGAAACAGATCCAGTGCCGTTTCAATATTGTGGTCGCGCAGCGCCTGCTCGCCCTGCTTAATCAGCTCAAGACCTTCGCTTTCGGTCGCCGCCGCGGCACCCGGCGATGCCAGGCGGTCAAGGGGCTGCTGTTGAATCACCGGACTTGTCTCCTCGGGAGGTTGCGTCTCGGCACGCGCGGCCGCGGGTCGATTATGTGTCTTGTCGGTGGAAGCGTCGTAGCCCGCTTGCGTCGTCGAAACGCGGTCCGGCGGGGCATGCTTTCCGCCGGCTGCGATAACGCCCGCGCTGCGAGATCGGGCTTTCTGGATTTCCAGAGCCACCAGCCAGGGCCGATCTTCCTTCGGATCGAATTTGCGGTCCGGTATCTTCAAAGCTTCGGCCTGCCTGGCGAGCGCCTCGGCCCCCTGCAAATCACTCGCGGCCAAAGCAGCCCGGGCTTGCTTCAAGAGCGCAGCGCACTTTTCCTTTCCATCGGCGCCAGCAACCGATTCGGCCGCGGGCTCAATCGTCGCAGGCTCAGGCTCCGAGCGCGTGGCTTCGGTAACCTCCGCTGGGCGCTTGCCACCGTCCGCTGGGTGCGGGTCCTGGGACCCCGCCGCATCACCAGCGGTCTTGCGCTCGGCAACTATCCGATCGAGCAACGTCGAGGGCTTTGATTCGAACAGTTCGTAATTGACTTTTATTTTCGCAGCGTCTTGCGCCAGCCGCTCGGCGTCTTCGTATTCTTTCCAGCGCAGCAACTGAGCCGCTTGCTCCATCAGCAGGTCGGCATGAGCGCGGCGCCAGCCCTCGCCATCGCGCTGAGAAACCTGGGCCATGACATCTTCGTGTTTGCGAATCGTGTTTTCGACGCGCGCCGGAGTGTCGTCGTGGTAGCCGTATTCAACGCCGAGAGCTTTCGCTGCTTCGACGCTGGCCTTCGCCGTACGCAAATCCCCAACCGACATCGCCTTGCGCGCGGCGACCAACATTTTGTCGCTTTGCTGCCGATTGTCCGACATCACGGGTCGGGGGCTCAGGGCGGCGGCACCGGGAATTTCGGCTTCCGCCTCCGCGGCGGTCGGCGGCGCCGTTGGCGTGGGGCGCACAAAGGGGGACTTGTCGGTGATTGAATTCTTGCGGTCCAACGATGGCAAGTGGTCTTCCGACGATTGTTCAGCCACTCCCGTCGGCGGCGATGCAGAGGAACGTGACTGGAACGGATCGGATTTCAGCCCGTCGGCGCGGGTCGCCTGCGTTTCCGGCCTGGCTTTTTTGCTGGGCAGGCCGCTGGCTTTGGCGCTGCGGCGGCGCGCGT
>SXHT01000180.1 GCA_005773095.1 Planctomycetaceae bacterium | reverse complement strand
GATCGAACAAATGCACCAGGTTCCCGTGCTCATCCCCCATCAATTGCACTTCGATGTGCCGCGGACGAAGAATAAACTTTTCCATGAACACTTCGTTCGAGCCGCATGCCGCGAGCGACTCACGCATGGCGGCCTCGAGTTGCGGGGCAATCTCCTCCGGCTTGAAAACCGGCCGCATGCCGCGGCCGCCCCCTCCATGCATGGCTTTGAGCAGCACCGGATAACCAAGCTGCTCGGCAATTGTCGCTGCCGCCTTGGCCGTCGTCAGCGGCTTGTCGCTGCCGGCCAGCGTCGGCACGTTCACCTTCGCAGCGATGGCCCTGGCCGAGATCTTGTCCCCCAGGGCCTCGAGAATCTCCGGCGTCGGCCCGCAGAAAAGGATGCCGTTCTTGTGGCAAGCGCGCGAAAATTCCGGATTTTCAGAGAGAAACCCGTAGCCAGGATGAATCGCATCGACGCCATGTTGCCTGGCCACCGCAATGATCGCGTCGATATTCAGGTACGATCGGATTGGTTCGCCGGGAATCCCCACGAGATACGCCTCCTCAGCCTTGAACCGGTGCAACGCGTACCGGTCTTCGTGAGAGTAAATCGCAACCGTGCGAATACCCAATTCATGAGCTGTACGGAAAACGCGAATGGCAATCTCGCTGCGATTGGCAACCAGCAGCTTGCGAATATCAGACATACTTTGCACAACTCAGGAGTCGAGGATCAGAAGTCAGGGGTCGGGAGTCGGGAACCATTTTCGCGACGGGTATCCTTTCAGGACGATTGCAAAGTCCCGGTAGGTCGGATTTCCAATCCGACCCGCCTGAGGATCTCAGCGGCAGGGGCACACGACGGATCGAAAATCCATCCTGCTTGCCGCCTGCGAAATCGTCCCGGGGTGTCCTTGGGGGCACTTGCGACGTGCTCGGCATGTCAGAATAATTGCCATTCCAACCGACCGTCCTATCCCTCCGCCCCGGAGGCGATCCGCCAACCGCGAATGTACCATCAGGCCGGCATAATCGGTAGGGTTGTCGCTCCGCCATGAGCCATTTGGGCAGTTCTGGCCGCTGTGACGGGGGCGTGCGCGCTTGCCGCAAACTATACTCGGGATTGAAGCCGTTCAGCGGTCGCAAGAACCTGCCTGCTGCCGGATCTTCGAACTAACCTCGAGACAACCGCCGTGATGCGACTTCTCGTTCTTGCGTTGATGTTTCTCGCCGCGCAAGCCGCGCGGGCGGAAACCGCCAATCTCACCGCAGCCCTCGCGTCGATCACCTCGAGTGAACTCCGCAGCCATGTCGCCGCGCTTGCCGACGACACCTTCGAAGGCCGCGAAGCCGGCTCGCGCGGCGGGCGCGCGGCAGGCGTTTACCTCGTTAAGCAACTCCAGAAGTACGGCCTGCCAGGCGCTGTCCACGGCAGCTACTACCAACCGTTCGGAACCTACACCAACATTCTCGCAGTTCTCGAAGGCAGCGATCCCGAGCTCAAGACGCAATTCATACTGGTTGGCGCGCACTACGACCATGTCGGCTACGGAACGCGAAGCAACAGCTACGGACCGATCGGCTACATTCACAACGGCGCCGACGACAATGCCAGCGGCCTGGCCGGACTGTTGGAGGTTGCCCAGGCGTTTGCGCAATTCGGCACGCGTCCAAAACGGTCGATCCTATTCTGTTTCTGGGACGGCGAGGAGAAGGGGCTTTACGGATCGAAGCACTGGGTCGATCATCCCACCGTGCCGCTGGCGCAGATCGCCATCGCCTTCAACGCCGACATGATCGGCCGTCTGCGCGGCAAGCGGCTTCACGTGCTGGGGACTCGCACGGCGCCTGGGCTGCGCAAGCTGGTGGCCTTGTCGAACGACGATCCGAATCTGAGTATTTTCTTCAACTGGGAGCTCAAGGAGAACAGCGACCACCACTCGTTCGTGCAGCGGCGGGTTCCCATCGTAATGTTCCATACGGGTTTGCACGATGACTATCATCGCCCCGGTGATGACGTTGAAAAAGTGAATATCGATGGCATGCAACAAACTGCCCGGCTGCTGTTTCGTTTTCTGGACCGCGCCGCGGACGAGCCGCAGCTCGGCAAGTTTCGCTCCCAGGCTCGGCAAGAGGGGCCCTGGATGTCGCAGATGCTCGACCGGCCGCTAGCGCCGCTGCCCGGACGGCTGGGCCTGTCGTGGGACGACAAGCAAGCTGCCGACGGCAAGATTCTGGTTACCCGAGTCGTCGCCGGATCACCGGCGGAAACAGCCGGCCTCAAGCCGGGGGACCAGATTTTGCAATTTGCAGGCCAGGCGATTGCTTCGGTCGCGGACTTTCGCACGGCCGTGCTGTGCGCAAAGAACCCTGTCATCGCTGTCGTAAAGCGGCCCGATTCCGAGGAGCCCCTCGAGCCGACGTTGCAACTCAACGGAAACCCCGTCAGGTTGGGACTTTCCTGGCGCACGGACGAAGCAGAGCCTGATACGCTGATTGTCAACCGCCTGATTCCAGGCAGTCCAGCAGATCGTGCAGGCATCAAGCTGAATGATCGCATCCATTCCGCGGGCGATGTCACCGCGCTCTCCACCGAATCGTTCATCGACATGCTGAATTCGACGGCCGGCCCACTCGAACTGCTCGTCGAAACCTTCGGCCAACCACGCACGGTGACGGTAGATCTGCCCGTCGTTGAGTAGACGGTCGTGGCGTACATTGCACCGCTCCATCAATCAATGCGCCGACGCATCGAGCACAGGCACCCGATCGGCGATGCTTTGCGCGTAATCGTTCAAGGCAAAGAGAGCGGGACAGGCACATTATTTCCGGGAACCACGCTGGGCAACCCGCGAACGGGACGAGCCGCCTCTCTCGAATTCGCCGGAAAATAAGCCAGTCCCCAGGCCGTGAACGGGGTGGCGTTACCGGGCGGCTGCGACGCGCGCGATGATTTCGGCATGGACGGCGTCGATCGGACGGGCGGCGTCGATGACGACGATCTCTTCTGGGCGGCGGGCGGCCTCGGCGAGAAAGCCGTCGCGGAGTCGATCGCGATATTCGTGGCCAAAACTCTCCATGCGGTCGAGTTCGCGGCCGATGCGCTGTGTGGCGGCTTCCGGTGGCATGTCGAGCAGAAATGTCATGTCCGGCTTCAGGCCCCCCGTGGCGACTTCGCCGATACGCCAAAGGGCACCAACATCCAAACCGCCGGCGTGGCCTTGGTAGACCACGTTCGCAAGCAAAAAGCGATCGGAGACGACCGTCTTGCCCGCCGCAAGCGCCGGCCGAATCACTTCTTCCACCAGTTGAGCCCGCGCGGCCATGAAGAGCAGCATTTCGCTCGTGCGAGACATCGGCGTGCCATTGCTCTTGAGCAGGATCTTGCGAATGGCTTCGCCGAGGGGTGTGCTGCCGGGATCGACGCATGTGATTACGTCGTCTCCATGCGTGCGGAGCCAGTCGGCGAACAGCCGCAGTTGGGTCGATTTGCCAGTGCCGTCGATGCCGTCGAAGGAATAGAACATGCGTCCCAGTATGGGGGGACACGCCACGACGGGCAAGCCGCGCCGCTCAACGGTTACTGCACGACCTGGGTTGGTTCCTCGGCACGGATGGGCGAGCGTTGGAGCTGGCTGGTGGCTTCCACTTGGAAGCGGCCTTCACCGGCCTCGACGCCGCGACACTTGATCTGGAAGGTGATCGATTCATTGGCACGCAACTCGGCGATCGGCTCGAAGTTGACGCCCCGCTCGACAATCCTGGCCCGCACCGGCCCTTCGGCGGTTAGCAGCGTCAGGTTCTCGGGAATCCGCACTTGGAGCACGACCTGCCGGTCGCCGCCGGCGTTCTTGTTGGAGACAACCACCTGGTAGTTCGTTTCGCCGCCGATTCGCACCGGATCGACCTGCTCACCAACGCTGAGCGTAAGGCCCGTCGCCGGCGCGATGCCGCCGCGCGATCGGGGGGATGGCTCAAGCGTCGGCGATGGCGCCGCGGCGCCGGGATCGGGACGAATGGGCGTCGGCGAGATGGGGGGCGGGGATTCGTCGGGATCATCGCCTGGCCGCAGCGGGTCGATGGATCGCGAAATCTCCAGACAGGCTTCGTCGCCAACGGCGTCTTTGAGCCCCTCGGCCGTCACGCTGACACGGTTGCACGCGCTGCGCACGGCCTGAACGCATTCGCAATGGATCTGCCGTTTAAGGGCTTTTCCTGGCGCCAGGCCGGTCGCCGTCCAGACCAGCGAGCCGCCGCTAATCACGTAGCCATCCGTCGCGGCGATTGGCTCAAGGCTGCGCTCATAATTGTCCTCAATGCGGATGTTGTTCAGCACCACGTCCCCCGTGTTCGCAACTTCGATGGTGAACTCGGCGGTCTCCCCCACCCGTTTACGCACCGGGCCCGTCTTGCGCACGGTAAACTGCGGGCCCGAAGCTGCGCCGGGAGGTGGCCTGACGCCGCGCTCGTTACGGTCTCGGCTGCCGGGCTCGGTCACGCCCCCGTCGTCTTCGCCGATGCGCGGCAGGCTGGGTGCTGTCGTGGCGGTCAGGCAGGTGCGCGCCGCGGAAGACCGCAGACCCTCCGCGCCACGGACTTCCACCTGCTGGCAGAGTTGTCCTGGCCTGGTGACTTGGAACGTGACCTTGAATTGCGTTCGCTGCCCTGGCTGCAAGTCGCTCAGATCACGTTCGATCGGGCTGGTGGCAACGCTGTGCTGCAGGCCGTCGTCAAAAGTGTCGGTCACGACGAGGCCGGTGGCAGGGGTCGTGCCGACGTTGATGACTTCAATCTCGTATTGCACCTTGCTGCCCACGATGGCGCTTGAAGGGCCATGAACGCGGACATCGAGCGGCCGAGTGCCCGCGCCTTCGGCACTCGTGGTAACGCAGTCTTTGGCCGTCAGTCCACCGTCGGCCGTGATCGTGACGCAGTAGTTGAAGTTACCGGCCTGTGCGACTTTGAAGCTGACGTCGATTGTTCTCATTTGGCCCGGCGCAAGATCGCCCAACCGCCACTCCTGGCCACTCGGCGAAGCATCGGCCGGCGGAGTTGAACTCACGAGCGAAAGCGCCCGGGGCAGATCGTCGGTGACGACCACGTTTCTGGCGAGCACGCTCGAGGGGTTGGAGGCTTCGATGCGGTAATTGACCGTCGAACCCACGGACGCCTGCGACGGGCCGATGGCATTGATGCAGATGTTGGGCCTGGTCCAAGTCTTCGACGTTCCGCCCGTTCCGATGACGAACTTGCGACCGCCTTTGCCGTCGGGGCGAATGACTTGCAGAGTGATTTGATTGGTGCCGGCCAGCGGCTCGACCTGCACGATCTCGGCGGACGCCTGGCCAATTTCGTTCGTCGGCACTTCGACTACGGTGCTGCCAGTGGCTTCCCACTGTGCGGCCGGCCCGCCGACGATTTCGTAACGCACGCTCCAGCCGTCAATCGGCGAACC
The DNA here is from genome assembly GCA_005773095.1 of Planctomycetaceae bacterium. GTDB lineage: Bacteria > Planctomycetota > Planctomycetia > Pirellulales > PALSA-1355 > SXHT01. The sequence continues at coordinate 17,840 of SXHT01000180.1, read as the reverse complement.
ATCGGACTGCCGGTTAACACTGGTGACGAAGGTGTGCCGCGTGCCCATGGGATTGATCGCCGGCGGGGGAAAGTTCCACTGCGCATCGACCCAATAGATGGTCGCCCCTTGCTGCCGCCGATCCCATTGGGGCACATTCGGCGCGTACACGCTGAGATGGGTCGTGCCTTCGACGGGTGATGTAACCGTCACCCAAGCCTGCCCCGGCTGAATTTCCAGATCGTCGAATGGGACCGGCGTGCCGCGGTCGAGCACTTGGGGACTGCGCAGCGTGGCATTGAGCACGTAGGTGGCGTTCACTTTACGAGGCAGGCCGCGCAGACGGTTGATGACGTCGAATGTGCCGCGTTCACCCGGCGAGACAAAACTACCGGCGCCATCGCCGCTGATCATCCATTCCACATCATCCCCCGAGACAAGGTAGCCGTCTGAGCCAAGCAGGCTGGCGATCATCACCACTTCGCTGCCCACCGGCGCCACGACTCGATTGGGATTTACGTTAAGGCCCGGCAATGGCGAACGGGGCGCGCTGGCGAGCGCCGGCGCTGCCATGTTCGCGGGATTCACGCTGAGAGGTGCTGCGAATTGACCGGAGGCGCTCGGAGGTTCGGACAGACTGGGCGCCGGCGCCGCCAGATCCAGCGTTGGCTGCGGTGTTTGCAGCGGCGACTGGATCATCGGGCTCGACATGCCCGGCGGCAGCATGCTCGGAGAGGGCGTTGGCGGGGCCGATAGGACCGGCGGCGCGACGACTGTCGTGCCCGGCAGCGGAGGCTGCGCTCCCGCCACGCCCGGGTTATAGGGAGGCGTTGTGCCGTAGGGCACGTTGGCAAATGGTGAAACCGGCGCAGGGGCGCCGGGAGGCAAGAAGAGTCGCTCGCCGCTGGGATCGATCCGCGGCAACTGAAAGTTCTGGCAACCCGCCGCCGCAATCGCGCACCACGAACCAATCAGCGTCCAACGCAGCGCGATCGATCGGCTTGGTGCCGAAGTGGTGCGGTTCCAGGTCATCGTTTGAGCGTCCGACGCGAAGCGAACGGCGCTAGGGGAGAGTACGATGGTGCGAGAAAACAACCCGCCACGTGAAATATGACGCGCGGGGAACGGACGATGGTGACTTTTCGCAACATTTGCCGTCGGCGAAAGAGATTCCGGCGTTACGATCGGCACAATCCTTATCCAGGGCACTCATCCTGCTCATCGCCGATTTCGCCAGCCCTCAGGCTCGGTCTCCCATTTTTCGAGCCGTGGCAAGTTCCCTAAGGGACTTGCTTTGCTTTGACGGTGAGGACAAGCTATTTTTTTCTCAGTAGCGGGACGAAAAGATCCTATTGCGGGCCCCGATCCCGGGCTCGAGAAAATTCGGTGCTGGATGGATACGCAGACAGTCAGTAGCAAGCGGCAAGCATCGGTCGACTCCGGTGAGCAGCGATTGTACCAACGCTTGCCCGGCTCCCGGATGTTTCGCCTGGCCCAGTACGATGGTCGGACGATGCCTGGCCAACATGAGTTTCAATCGTTCGAAGCCTGCAATTATTCGCCCGACGGCTTTTCGTACTGGTCGGTGGAGAAGCCTGTTGCCGCGCGGGTAGTGATCGAGCTGCCTTATCGCAATCGCGCCAATTATCACGAGGCCAAGGTCATGCATTGGACGCAGGCCCAGCGCGACGGGATGACCTGTCACCTCGTCGGATGCCGCTTCAGCAAACGGATTGAAATCGAAGCCTAGGACGGATTTTCCGTCCGCGCGATCGAGACGAGAGGGCCGAAAGTCACGGTTTCATCCCGCCGCGCCAGACGGAAACCCAACTCCCGATCCGAGAATTCACCGGCGGCCAAAGATTCCGGTGGCGTACCAGATGCCGTTGCGGCCGCGCTTGATGTCGTAGCCGAACCGCGGGTGCCACGAGCGCACCGCGCCCCAGTGTCCCGGCGACTGACGCCAACTGTGCACGCAGTCTTCACAGGCTTCGACCAGGTTCTCGCCCGGCCAGCTCTCGGCCACGACTTCCTGTGCCATCAAGCCAGACGGTAGTTTGCCGTTGATGCGTTGGTAGCGAGCGTCCCAATGATGGTGTCCCTGCACGCCGATCGACGCCTGATAACTGGAATGCGAGAGCGCCTCCGACGTTAACGCCGGATCGATGGCGCCTTGCGAGCTGGCCGGCGCTTCGGGGTGCATTCGCACGGCGAAGACCATGGTCCGCTGGGTAAGCGTGCCTTTCGGCAGCGTTAACAACGTCGAGACCGCTCGCTTGGATGCGTACGAACTGGTCGCGAAGCGATGTGACGTAAATGGCAGCACGCTGACGACGTGATGAAAGTGGGGTGACTTGCGGTCGGTCATATCCAGGATTGCAAGCCCCGGCCGACCGAGCATCTCGGCAAAAGACGCATGTTTGACAAGCGCCACCGGCTTACCGTCGACGGCGACTTGCGCGGTCATTGGCAACCGTAGCGCGACGAAGCTCCCCAGTTGTTCTTGAATTTGCTCAGCGGCCAGCGACTGGGCTTCGAACGTGCGGCAATACGAGCAGCCTTTCGGTCCCTCGAAGTAGATCACGAGCATTTTTTGCTCTTCAATCGCCTGCCGGACGGCCTGGCCGTAATCCTGCTGCCAGGCGAACGGCGCGCGGGCGTCGGCCTTGGCGTTCGTTGCCGGCGGATCGGCCGCCAAGGCGGTTTTCATGAGCGCGCCAGGAAGAACCCCCAACGCGGCAACAAGCCAGTAAACCATCGGATGGAACATAGAACCCCTCCTTTTGGAGCCACATACTGCCATAGATCGTCCCGGGCGGCAATGGGCTGACTACGTAATAAGCGGGGTATCTGAAGACTTTGCGGAAGGCGCAAAGTCTATGGTTGCGAAGCGGATTACGGGCATTTATAGTTGCCGGGTGACCGTTCACGGGCCGGCGACCGGCTCATTTTCCCGGCGAATTCGCACAATGTGCATCGTTCTGTCAGGAGGTTGTCCTACGTGATTCCCGGGAAAATGTGCCCCCCGCTTTGTCCCGTGAACGGTTACGTCTTGCCCATGGGCTGGGACTGGGCTTTATAGGCAGCCACACAATCGGTTATCACAGATGCCAGGCAGTTCTCCTCATTGTTTTCTTTTCTTCCCAGTCAAGGAGCGACAATCATGGCAACTCGGTATTGGATGACGGCCCTGGTTGGTCAGTTCGTTGTAACCACTTTAGTTACCGGTGTTTACGCCCAGGCGCCTGCCGTAGCGACAAGCCACGGGATCGATGCGGCGATCGAGGCAGCCCGACAATGCGTTAGAGTTCCCGCCGAAGCCGAAGTGTCGCATGCGCGCGCCCAGCTTGACGCTGCGGTCGTCGATTTGGAGCGGGGCCTGAACAGCAATCCGCTTGCGGTTCGCTTCAAGTCCTATCTGCGGTGGGACGATATGCGGGCGCAATTGGATGCGGGCAATGATGCCAGGTCGGTTGAGCTGCGTCGCGTTGCGATCCAGTATTTCAGCGACTTCGATGCCTTGGGAACGCCGCCGTTCATGGCCGTCGGCAAGGCTTTGCGAAACTACGCGAATGTGCTGTACGCATCCAAGCAAAAAGATCTCAAACAGAATTACGATGCGGAAGCCGAAAACATCGTCAGACTGTTGGCCGCGTATCAAGCCGCGCCGAGCGAGGCGGGCGCCGGGGAGCTGGCAGGCAGTCTGCGGTTTCTCGCGCGCTACGGTAAACCGGACGATTTGCTGATCGCTGTTCGCGAGCGATATTCCAAGCCCAACTTGTTCGTCCGCGCCGACGAATCGCTGATCGCTTACGGCACGCGCCGCGATCTGAATGAGCCAACGCCTATCAATGAAGTCATACTTGGTACGCGCATTCGCGGCATCGGCCGCACGGTCGGCCGGCTCGACGCCAACCTTTGTCCCGATTCTCAGAGGGCCGCGCTCGACCTGATCCTGCGCGGAACTACAACCTCACGCACGGTGGGCAGCAACCGGTCCGCGCGAATCTATAGCACGGGGGCCACCACCATCAGCGGGTTGAAGCGGATCACGATCGAAGAGGGCGGAATTTTCACCACGCCCTCGACTGCCGATGCTCAAACCAAGACTCGGATCACCGGCATTGGCAGCACCAAGGGGGGGATCATGGGCAAGATTGTCACGAACGTGGCCTCCAAGCGCGTCGCCGAGAGCAAGGGCCAGGCCACGGCCATCGCCTCACACCGCGCCGAGAGTCGAATTTGCCAGCGGCTCGACGCCGAGGCCGCCCAGCAGCTTGAAGTTTCCAATCGAGATTATCGCGCCAAGTTTCGCGATCCGCTCAAACGATCGGGCACCTATCCGCACGCGCTCAAGTTCAGCAGCACCGACGATCACCTGAACGTCGTGGCGCTCGAAGCCGCCTGGACGCAATTGGGCGCGCCGGATGATCCCCCTTCCCTCTCCCGCGATCACGATCTTGTCGTCCTGGCACACGAGTCGGCTGTCAACAACGCCGGCAACACGATGTACAGCGGACGCACGCTACGGGACTATGAAATCCGTGCCGAGATCGAGCGCCGTCGCGGCTCGCTGCCCGACGACATGAAGCAAGACGAGGACCGCGATTCATGGTCGATTAGCTTTGTTGACGATCAGCCGATTCACTTTCGGATTGCCGACGGAGGTTTCAATGTGCTGCTGAAGTTCCGGGAATTCAGGTCGGGTGAGCGGGAACTCAAGCGCGTCAACGTCTCGGCAGTTTACAAGGGGGAGAAAGCAGGCACGCGGCTGGTGTTTGTACGTCAGGGAGATTTGCTGGTCAAACGCGATGCGGAAAAAGAGGGGGAGAAAATCCCGATCGGCGAGGTCGCCTTGCGATCCGTGCTGCGTAAAAAATTCAGCAAACTCTTTAAGGAGCGGATCGAAGGCGAGGGGCTGGAACTGCCCGGCAAATATAAGTCGCTCGGCAAACTGCCCCTGGGGGATTATTCCATGGAGCACGGCTGGGCGGCGGTCGGCTGGGACATGCCCAACACGAAAGTGGCCTCCCGGAACTAACGTCGAGTGAGACTCATGGATCATTACGTCGATATCTCCTTCGATTGTTTGCCGCTGCGTTCCATCGGACGGCTCGATATTCCGCTGGATGCGTCACCCAAGTATCAGGCCAAGCTCGAACGCATCAAGCATGCTTTGGAAACGCATGGCACGTTGCGCACGTACTATCTGCACAACGCCGCCTGCAAATTTCATCTCATGAACGACCCCGATCTGGGCATGATCGAGTTCCGATTTGAGGGCACGCTGTTTACCGATTCCAGCGACACCCACACGGAGCGCGCGGACGTGACGGTGGAATTAGTTCGCGAGACGGTCGATTGGCTCACCGAGCCGGTTGTGCATTGGTTTCATGAAAGCGTGACGCACGCCGTGCGAGCCGAGTTCAACCGCTACATTGCCAACGGCGATTTGGCCCAAACGATCGAACGGCTCAAGCAGCTTGAAAGTCAGGTCGACCAGTCGGGCGGCTATGTGGGGATGTATCTGTAAGGCCGATTCTCGAATGCGACGCGAGTTTTCCCAGCCGTCTCTCAACTTTCGTGGGTCTTGTCTCGAGCCGTCGGTATGGTAGATTTTGAGTTTCGCTGACGCACTCGTAGCTCAATTGGATAGAGCATCGGTCTACGGAACCGAAGGTTGTAGGTTCGAGCCCTACCGAGTGTAATCGTCACAAGTACAAGCCGAAACGCAACTTACGTTACCTGCCCGCGTGCGGCAGTGCGGCCCGTTTGCTTCCGAGAAGCCGGTAAATCACCGGATTCGGACCATTTGGCAGACCCGCACGATGTCGAACGCACTTCGCATCCCGTCGTATCGTCGTCACAAGCCCGCCGGAAAAGCCGTCGTCACCATCGGTGGCCGCGACATCTACCTGGGCAAGTACGGTTCCGCAGAGAGCCGGCAGGAATTTAACCGCCTGATTGTCGAATGGACTTCGCACCATGGTACGCTGCCCAAATGATGGCGGGATCTTCGGCCCTGGGTCGGCCCCAGGGCGTGACGAGCTCCTTGCGAAATGTGTTCGCTTGTCACCATGAAAAACACTACTTCGATGCCATTCGCACGCCGCTCCAAGTCGCCAGGAACAAAAACGCCAAAACAGTAACAATCCGTTTCAAATTTCGTCCTTTCTAAGGAATGGACCGACACCTCACAGCAGCCCGATAAGCAATAGGCCTTGTCGAAAAGCTATTCCTTATCGCGAATAAGTTTATGGCATTGCACGCAACTTTGCGTAAGTTGCATGAAAGCCAGCGTCGCCCCGTCGATATCTTCGTCTTGGGCCATCCGAATGAGGCTCTTGTTAGCCGACCGGAAGGTGGCCAACTGGTGCTTATACGCGGGTGACTTGGCGCGAATCCAATTCTCGATTTGCGAGAGACTATTCATGCTCATCGCACTCTTCTCAATCGCTTCAAAGTTGGCTTTGGCGAGGCCGGCCAGTATTTTCTCCGAATACTCCATTTTCTTTTTCATCCAAAAGCTGGACTCCTCTGCCTCCGCCGCGCCGGCGACGCGCGCGGCGACAAGCACGAATGCAATTGCTGCGACAATTCCCACCACGTACAGCCAGAAAGAACGAAAGAATACGATTGTGTTACGTGCAGGCCCCATAACTGCTCCTTTTGTTACAATAGCCGGATCGAGTCCAGCGACATGCCTTTGCTGGAGCATGATATTGCAATTGATATGCCAGGCAGCGACACGCGAGAATTCCCTGCAAGTCACGACCAATGACTTGGGCGGGTAGTGCGAAATCGCCCACCAGGTGCGGTGGAAGACTGCAACTAAAGATGTGTTGTTTTATTCGGCCCGATGCCACGATACGTGTATGAATCAAGTCTCGCAACCATCAGGCAGGGCAGATCTCCCGGAAACAGTAAGCCTGGCTCATCGTCTTGAATTTTTGCAGATGTCAAGCGCTGACCGGCAGCGATTGCGGGAAATTGCCCCTCTGATTAACGCCGGCGGCGAACAATTCGTCGAGCGTTTTTACAGTCACCTCTTTGCATTCCCGGAAACGGCACGCTTTCTTCAGGATCCAATACTAGTCGAGCGGCTCAAACGCATGCAGCAGGCTCACCTGGAGTCGATGCTTGAGGATGAGGTCGACGAGGCTTACGTCGAACGACGGCGTCGCGTGGGAGACGTTCACGCCCAGGTCGGAATTACCCCCCAGATGTTTTTGGGCGCTTATAACCAGTATCTCCAGTACGGCTTGCGGCAGATGGCATCGAGCCGCGACGTCCTGCTGCCTGATTTTGTGGAGGAAGTGCTTTCGCTGCTGAAGGCGATTTTTTTGGATGTAGAATTGACCCTCGACGCTTTTTTCGCACAAGCCACATCCAATCTGCGACAGGCACTGGACATGTTGTTCCGGGCGAATACGGAACTTCGCCAGTTCGCACAGCTTACGTCGCACGACCTGAAAACTCCGTTGGCAACGGTTGCCAATCTCTGCGATGAGACGCTCGATGAGTTCGGTCCACAAATGCCCGACGAGGCATGTCGACTGATCGAAATGGCTAAGCAGCGCACCTATCGCATGAGCGCGATGATCGACGAACTGCTCGAACTCAGCATCCCGGTCGACGACCTCAAAGCAAGCGGTCCGATTGACACTCATCAAGTGATCGCCGAAGCAATCGAGCGAATGGCGCCTGAGATCGATCAACGTAAAATCGCGATTTCACTTGCAAGCAGCTTGCCACCGGTCTGGGGAAACCGTGTCCGGCTGCGCGAGGCAATTTTCAATATTCTCTCCAACGCGGTTAAGTTCGTGGACAAGCAACCGGCGACGATCAAGATTTATGCAGAGATCAGTAACGAAACGTGTAAGCTGGCGGTGGCCGATAATGGTCCCGGCATTCCTCCAGAGGAACTCGATCGCATTTTTTCACCATTTCGACGGCTAAAAACGCACCAGGATCGACCGGGCTCTGGACTCGGCTTGTATTTTGCGAGAAGCCTCATTGAACAAGATGGGGGCCGCGTCTGGGCTGAATCACAACTTGGAATCGGCAGCGTGTTTTACATTGAGCTGAAGCACAAGGGCTGATTCGGGAAAAGTCCCTTCAGGCGTGCTGAATGAGCTGCCGTTCAGCCACTTGTTGAGTCTGCATTATCTAGTGGATGCTCGTCGGTCATCAACTGAAGGTGATACTTTTCCATCAGGCGGTAAAGACTGCGGCGGCTGATGCCCAGCAATCGAGCCGCACGTGCTTTGTTACCCCGGGTACGCTCAAGCACACCAACCACGTGCTTGCGCTCCAGGTCCGCCAGGCATTCTTCCCCAGTGGCAACGGTAGTACGCTGCCCCTGCGGTTTTCTGGCAATTTCCGCAGGAAGATCAGCAAGTTGAATCACTTTGTCATCGGCCAGGATTTTGGCCCGCTCGATCGTGTTAATCAGTTGCCGGACATTGCCAGGCCATTCAAATATTTCCAGCGCCGCAAATGCGTCGTCATCAACTTTCCAATCAGGTCCGATAAACTTGTTAATAAGGAGGCGCACATCGCCGGCGCGTTCACGTAGTCGAGGCAATTCCAGGCTCATCACGTTAATTCGGTAGAACAGGTCTTCTCGAAATCTGCCGGCCTGCACTTCCTGCTGCAGATTGCGGTTCGTGGCGGCTAAGAGGCGAACATTGACGCGAAGTTCTTTAGGTGATCCGACACGCCGCAGCGATCCGTCTTCCAGCACACGCAGCAATTTGGCTTGTAATGAGCCGGGCATCTCGCCGATCTCGTCGATAAAGAGCGTCCCGCCATCAGCGACTTCAAACAACCCCAGTTTGGTCGCGACTGCACCGGTGAACGCGCCCTTTTCATGACCGAATAATTCGCTTTCCAGTAACGATTCGGGCAACGCTGCGCAGTTGATCGCAATGAAGGGCTTTTGCGATCGTTGGCTAGACAGGTGTAGTGCTCTAGCCACTAGTTCTTTTCCGGTTCCACTGGCGCCTTGAATCAAAATGGCCTTATCTGTCGGACCGGCACGTTCGATGAGACGAAATAGTTCGCGCATCGCTGGCGACTCGCCGATAATTTCAGATTTAGGCTCGGCACGCTCTAGGGCCGCCGCAAGGTGTTTATTCTCCTTTTGCAGTTGATGACGCTCAAAGGCTTTCTGAATGAGAATCTCCAACTCAGCGAGCGGAAAGGGCTTTGTGAGAAAGTCATAAGCTCCACGCTTCATCGCTTCCACCGCCGTCTCAATGGTGCCTTGGCCCGTCAGCAGTATGACCTCACACTCAGGCTGGGCTTGTTTGAGCCTGGTCAGAACTTCGATACCCGACATTCCCGGCATCATCACGTCGACGATGGCCACTTGGAATTCTCGTTCGGTGGCGAACCCAAGCGCTTCAGCGCCATCGGCGGCTTCCTTAAGACGAAAGCCACGACGCCCGAATCGCCGCGAAACCGTGGCGCGAAACTCCGCGTCGTCGTCGACGATCAGCAAATCGATTTGGCCGGGGGCGTACAAGTGAATCCTCGAAATAGCTTGGCCACGGGATGACCGAACACAAGTCGATTCACGCCCAAGCAACCACCATGCCCATGCCTCATAATCGTGGGGAGACTGCGATTATGACGGAACTATTCGGCCGGTTTATGACAAGGGAGCCAATCAATGTGCCAAAAGGGCGCAGGGCGTGCGTAATCGCGCGCCTTTGTGAGCCAATTCAACGCCCGCGGATACTCCGACTTTATCGGGAATCATAACTCATCAGCGCAGTAATCAGCACACCTTCGTTCCAAAAAAAACGTGCGATCGAGCGCAGTGCCGAGCATTTTCGCAGCAAATGGAAGCATTCGAGGCGATGTGATCAACGACATGCAAGTGCTGTTGTCCCAACCCCTTGCGGCTTTTATCGACAAAAAGCGGTGGCGGTTAAGTTATCTTGGCACGACGCTCGCAACTGCGACTATCTAGTTCGTTCACCCATCTTCAGACAAATGTATTCGCTCTTTCTTGAAAGAGGATCGTACCATGATCGGCCCAGACTAGCACATGACCTGACGGTCTTGGAGAGCCATCATGACCCACTGTTAAAATGTCTCGACAAGCTCATTGATGAAGCGCCAACGGGTGAGTCCCCACTATCCGCTTGGAAGAATGTAGCGGATGGGTTCGAACGGTTCGTGCGAGATCTTTTCGCGCACGAGGCCAATGAAGAGAAGTTAATGCAAACAGGACTCAACCAAGAAATTATTTCCTGAGGCTTCGCTTAACTGAGAGCCGCAGCGGACTTACTGATTGACAGTCGAGGTTCCTCGGATTGGCGACATATCGAATCCATGTCCCGAAAAACACGTTATGAACCGCGAACTCATCGGAAAGGTGGCGGTGCCACTTGTTTTTGCTGGTCTCGTAATCGCCGCCGTTGCTAGCTTGCGGGATGGAGTGACGAACGGTACGACACGGGGCGAGTGGACCTGCTCCATGCATCCACAGATACGGTTGCCCCAGCCAGGCGATTGTCCGATCTGTGGAATGCAATTGATTACCGTGTCAGAACTATCCGACGCGCACCAACATCTGAAAGAGCGCGCCGGTTTGGTCACTGAAGTCATCCGACGGCGAGAGCTCTTCAAAGAGATTCGCACCACCGGCAAAATCGATTACAGCGAGCGCCAAATCGCGCTGCTTTCCGCCCGTGTTCCCGGGCGGGTCGACCGCGTGTTCGCCGACTTCACGGGGGTTGAGGTGAAACGTGGCGACCATCTGGTCCAGATCTATAGCCCCGACCTGTACGTCGCTCAAAAGGAGCTGTTGATCGCGCTCAAGCCGGCCGAGGAACGCCGCTCCAATACGCGAGAGCCGGAGGAGTTCGCTGGCCTTGGACCAGAAAGTGTTCGCGTCAAGCTACGCTTGCTTGGCATCTTGGATGAGCAGATTCGAGAGATCGAGACGACCCGGCGTGCAACAAAGTATCTTACCATCTTCGCGCCCATCGGTGGCACGGTGATCGAGAAGAACATCCGCGAAGGCCAGTACGTTAACACCGGCGACGCACTCTATCGCATCGCGAGCTTCGATCCGATTTGGCTCTACTTGAACATCTACGAGTACGACATCGCTTGGGTGCAGTACGGTCAGAAAGTCGACGTTGCGATTGAAGCCTTTCCGGGAGAGTCGCTTGCTGGATCGGTAATGTTCATTGATCCCTCCGTCGATGACGCCACGCGCAGTGTTCGAGTGCGTGTCAACATCGCGAATCCAGATCGCCGGCTCAAGCCACAAATGTATGCCACCGCGACGATTCACATCGGACTCGAAGCCGACGGAACTCCCGCTCCGACAGGCATGGAAGGCATGTTTGTTTGCCCGATGCACCTCGAAATCATCCAGCGCGATCCCGGCGATTGCAAAATCTGTGAGATGCCTTTGGAACGTGTTGCCGAGCGGAGAGCATCCCAATCCGTTCGACCGGCCGTTGAAGCATCGCCTGAGAACGGGAGCGATGCGGGGCCGCTGGCCGTTCCCGTCTCGGCGGTGCTCGATACGGGGCGGCGCCAAATTGCTTATCGTCTGTGCAAAAACGGGACTTATGAACTAGTAGAGCTGAAGCTTGGGCCGCGAGCCCATGCGCCCGATGCGTCCGGCAAGCGGCGCGAGTTCTTCGTCGTACTAGACGGAGTCGAAGCCGGGGATCGCGTTGTCTCGCAGAGTGGTTTTCTGCTCGATAGTCAACGACAAATCGAGGGCATGCCTAGCCTGCTTTATCCGCGCGGACAGGCCGGCACGTCACCTCACGCACGTCACGGCGCACCGCCGACTTCGAACGACGATTCTCACCCCGAAATATCGCCACACAAAGCACACAGTCACTAGCGGCGAGGATCCCCGGATGTTCGTCAACCTGATCATTCGCTGGTGCTTGAACAATCGCTTTCTGGTGTTGCTTGCCGCTGGTGCCGCGCTGGGCACCGGTTATTATGCGATAACTCGTATCCCGATTGATGCCATTCCCGATATCGGCGAGAAGCAAGTGATCGTGCTCGCCGACTGGCCGGGGCGATCGCCGCAGGATGTGGAAGACCAGGTTACCTATCCGCTGACGGTGAGCCTCTCGGGAACTCCTGGCGTCCGTACGATTCGGTCGTTCTCGGGTTTCGGCTTTTCGATGGTATTCATCATCTTCAAGGATGAAGTGGACTACTATTGGGCGCGATCGCGCGTGCTCGAACGAATGAATGTGGCGGTTGGCAAGCTGCCGGCCGGCGTGACGCCAACGTTGGGTTCGGATGCCACGGCACTCGGCCAAATCTTTTTCTACACGCTCGAAGCCGAGGGAGCCGACCTGCAACAGCTTCGGTCTCTTCAGGATTGGTACATCCGCTATCAATTGCAGGCCGTCGAGGGTGTGACTGAAGTTGCCACGCTTGGGGGCCACATCCGCGAATACCAAATCGACGTCTCTCCCGAGAAGCTACGCGCCCATCGAGTCACGCTTCCCGAAATCTATGAGGCAGTTCGCAAGAGCAACATCGACGTCGGTGCCAAGGTGGTCGAAAACAACCGCTTTGAGTTTTTCATTCGCGGTAAAGGATTTGTGCGAAACATTGCGGACATCGAGAACATCGTAATTCGCCAGCAGTCGGGCACGCCGCTGTTCATTAAGAACGTGGCGACCGTGCAGCTGGGGCCTGAGTTTCGTCGCGGCGTTCTCGATAATGCAGGACGCGAAGCGGTCGGCGCAGTGGTATTAATGCGTTTCGGCGAGAATCCACTGGAGGTTATCAACCGACTCAAAGCACGGATTGCGGAAATCGAACCGGGCCTGCGCATCTTGATGCCCTCCGGCGAAGTGGTCCCGGTGCGGTTGGCTCCCTATTACGACCGCACCGACATCATTTACGAGACGATTGCCACCCTGAGGAACAATCTGATTGAAGAGTCGATCGTTGTGGCGTTCATTATCCTGCTGTTTCTGCTGCACCTCCGCAGTTCGCTGGCAGTGTTGCCCACGCTTCCGCTGGCCTTGGCCATGAGCTTTGCAGCCATGTATTGGCTGGGAGTCGATAGTAACATCATGTCGCTTGCCGGATTGGCGATCGCGATAGGCGATGTCAGCGACATGGGCATCATCATGACGGAAAACATTTATCGCCGGCTGACGGTAGATCGCGCTCGTCCGCACTTCGAGGTGGTTTACGATGCGGCGACGGAAGTTGGCGGCGCAATCGTCGTGGCGGTGGTCAACACGGTCGTCTCGTTTCTGCCCGTCTTTGCGCTCACAGGCGCGGAGGGAAAGCTATTTCGACCGCTGGCGTACACCAAGACATTTGCGATTGCCGCCTCGGTGATCCTGGCAATCACGGTCGTGCCGGTACTGTGTTACTATTGTTTGAAACCGGTCGTCTGGTCCCGCAAGAGATCGCTGCTGATGGGTCTGGCGGCCGGAATCGTGGCCGCGATTGCGCTCCGATTCACCCTGGTTTGGCAACTTGCTCCCGCTAATTCTTGGGCTGGCTGGCCCACGGCAGTTGGACTGGGTGTCATCATCGCCACAATGGTCTATCGGATGGGACGCGAGCGGCTCGTCTCGCTCGAAGACAATCGCGTGTCGCAGCTCATCTTCCGGTTTTACACGCCCACCCTGCGCGGGGTGCTAACGCATAAGCTCGTCTTTCTTTCGCTGCCCACGATGATCGTCCTGTCGGGGCTTTTCGTATGGCTTGGGTTCAATCGGCTGGCTTCGCCAATCTCTTGGGCTGGCCGCGCGGTGGGAGTGGATCTGACAAGCACCGCCGCCTGGCAACGCATGGGACGCGGCTTCCCCGGTATCGGTCGCGAATTCATGCCGCCTCTCGATGAAGGTTCGTTCCTGTACATGCCATCCCTGCTGCCATCGGCGTCGCTTACGGTGGTCCATGAAGTCGTCGCCCGGCAGAACATGGCAATTCGCACCGTGCCCGAAGTCAAAGACGTGGTGGGAAAGGTAGGCCGTGCCGAGTCTTCGCTCGATCCGGCTCCAATCAGCATGATTGAAACGATCGTCACCTTGATACCAGAGGGCGAGTGGCGCACCATTTCTCAGACACGCTGGCATAGCGATTGGCGTTTGCTCGGCTGGTGCCGTCCGCTGCTTCGCCAGGTCTGGCCTGAACAACGCCGCATCACCAAGGATGAGATCCTTGTCGAGTTGAATCAGAAGGCCGCCATTCCCGGCGTGCTCCCGACGTGGTTGCAACCCATTCAGACGCGGCTCGTGATGCTGCAAACCGGCTTCCGCGCCATGATGGGTGTGAAGATCTTTGGCGCTGATTTGAAAGAAATTGAACGCATCGGGCTGCAAATGGAGCAATTGCTTAAGAAGGTACCTGGGGCAGTCGACGTAGTGGCGGATCGCCTGGTTGGTAAGCCCTATCTTGAGTACGAAATCAACCGCGAAACTGCCTCGCGTTATGGCGTGAGTATTCGGGACATTCAGGATGTGATCGAAGTAGCGATCGGCGGTGAGCGGCTCACCACCACGGTCGAAGGCCGCGAGCGTTACCCGATTCGAGTCCGATATCCCCGTGAACTGCGTGAACGGTTCGACGACCTGGGCCAAATTCTCGTCCCCACTTCGACGGGCGCACACGTGCCGATCGCGCAGGTCGCTAAGTTGAACTTCAACGTCGGACCGCAAGAAATCAAGAGTGAGAACGGCCTGTTAGTCGGATATGTCACGCTCAATACGCGCGACCGTGACGAGATTGGCGTGGTCGAGGATGCCGAGCGAATGCTTCAAGAGGAAAAGCGGCGAAGCGATGAACTTGTTGCGGCAGAACGCCACGAAAAAGCCAGCTTGATCGTGCCTCCCGGCTATTACTGGAATTGGTCTGGACAGTTCGAGAACCAGCAGCGCGCTATGGCTCGGCTTTCGCTCGTGGTCCCCGTGGTTGTGGCGTTGATGATCTTGTCGATCTATTTAGGCTTCGGCAAGTGGTGGCTTGTGGTGCTTGTCTTTCTTGATATCGCCGTGTCGATTGCCGGGGGGTTCATCGGCCTGCACATTTACGGCGCCAACTTGAGCGTGGCCGTGTGGGTTGGTTTCATTGCCCTGTTGGGAGTCGCCGACGACGATAGTGTCGTGATGTTAACCTATCTTGAGGATCTGTTTCGGCAAACACCGCCGACGTCGGTGGAAGAGGTTCGCGAGCGCGTGGTGGCGGCGGGCCGAAAGCGCATTCGCCCCTGCCTGATGACATCCATCACAACTATTTTTGGACTAGCGCCGATTTTTCTTCACACCGGGCGCGGCTCGGATGTGATGCAGCCGATGGCAATTCCCAGCATCGGCGGCATGGCCGTCGCGCTCATCACGCTTTTTGTCATTCCATGCTGTTATTGCCTCGTGAAAGAATGGCAGTTCAAGCGATACAATCTGCGTTGATGCAAGATACTGTTGAAGGCTGCGGAGAAAAAACACAACATGGCTACAAGGAAACTAACGCCCGATGTCGAACTCGCTGCTACGCATACTCCGGCAGCCATTCGCGAGCGTCTCCAGGCTGGACCCTCGCACAGCTATCTCCGCGATTTTGTTTACGGCGGCATTGACGGAGCGGTGACCACCTTTGCGGTCGTGTCAGGTGTAGCCGGCGCGGAATTGTCCGCGGGCGTCGTCATTGTCTTGGGCATGGCGAACCTGGTCGGAGATGGCTTCAGTATGGCGGCGAGCAATTTCGTGGGGACGCGAGCAGAGCGGCAACTCCTCGACCAGGCTCGCCGCGCAGAAGAATTTCACCTCGCCAATCTCCCGGAAGGAGAGCGAGAGGAGATTCGCCAGATTTTTGCGAGAAAGGGTTTCGCTGGCGAGGAGTTAGAGCGGGTTGTGAAAGTCATTACTTCCGACAAGAAACGATGGGTGGATACCATGCTCAGAGAGGAATTGGGAATGTTGCTGGAAGGGCCGTCTGCGTGGCGTGCGGCGCTAGCCACTTTTAGCGCCTTCATTTTTGTCGGCTTTCTACCACTACTTCCCTTCGTCTATCAACCGCTTGTGCCTGCGGGCGTAACCCATACTTTCGCCTATAGTGCCTTGATGACCGGCGTCGCGTTCTTTATCGTAGGCGCTTTGAAGGGGCGCTTCGTGGGAAGTCGTTGGCACTGGTCTGGGCTGGAAACGTTGGTCGTGGGAGGCAGCGCTGCCGCTCTCGCCTATCTTGTTGGTGTATCGCTTAAAGGATTTGCCTTCTGATGCGAATACTTGTAATCAATTGCGGCAGTTCTTCGCTCCGCTTCGAGTTACTTGCCCTCGAATCTTGCGACTCGGCTCCGAATCGGCTGGCGAAAGGAAGTATCGCCAACGTTGGAGCCAGCGCGGAACTACGATTCCGCGCCGCCCGCTCCGACGAGCTTCGCACATCAGCGGAAATCTTCGATCATCGGCAAGCGACCACGCGAGCGGTCGAATGGCTTCGGGCTACCGGACTACTCGACGCCAACCCAGACGCGATCGGCCATCGAATCGTGCATGGCGGGCCCCATCTCTTCAACTCAACGATCATCGACGAACAAGTCATCCACGAAATAACTGCGGCAGGTGAACTCGCGCCGCTTCATAACCACGCTTCACTTGAGGCAATCGATGCCGCCCGAGAAGCTATGGGTGATGACGTGCCCATGGTGGCCGTGTTCGACACGGCTTTCCACCACGGCTTACCTCAGCGCGCGGCCTGTTACGCGATTCCACCAGACTTGTCGCAAAACCACTCCATTCGCCGTTATGGATTTCACGGTCTCGCTCACCGGTGCATGGCCGAAAAGTGTATTCAATACTTGAGTCAGCCTGTCGAACAAGGCAAGCTTATCACGCTGCAACTGGGTGGCGGGTGCTCCGCGACGGCGGTCATGGGCGGAAAATCCGTCGATACCTCCATGGGATTCACGCCGTTGGAGGGACTGGTAATGGGAACCCGCTCAGGCGACATCGACCCGTCCGGCATGCGCTATCTTTGCGAACATGCGGGGATGACGCCCGCTGAAGTAGAGGATTGCTTGAATCATCGCTCCGGACTGCTGGGTGTATCGGGCGCAACAGCTAACGTCTCCGAACTACTTAAGTTGGAAGCCGGCGGCCATGCCCGCGCTAAGTTGGCCCTGGAAATGTTCTGTTATCGTCTGCGGAAATATATCGGAGCGTATCTGATGGTGCTCGAAGGGGCAGATGCAATCGTATTTGGCGGGGGCATCGGTGAGAACTCCGCAGAGATCCGCAGCCGCATCTGTCACCACATGGCATGGTGCGGCCTGAGTATCGACGAGCAGAAAAATCGACAACTCATCGGCAAAGAAGGCGAAGTCAGTGCAGCCGGTTCGAAGATCCGCGCTTTTGTCATTCCCGTGGATGAGGAACTCGTCATTGCTAAGGACACCGTCGACTGCTTGTTGGCTCAAAATCTCAAGCGTGAAAGGAGCCACTCATGAACGGCTCAAACGTCGCGTCGACCGAAACGCCGCTCTCTCCGGAGATGTTGCGCACGATCGACGCCTACTGGCGCGCAGCCAACGACCTCTCCGTCGGCCAAATCTACCTCTACGCCAATCCGCTCGTGCGGCATCCGCTTAAACCGGAGCACATTAAGCCGCGGCTCTTGGGCCACCGGGGCACGACACCCGGCCTCAACTTCATCTACATACTCCTCAACCGGGTCATCAAGCAGCATGATCTGAACACGATGTATGTGATTGGTCCCGGTCACGGCGGTCCAGGCATTGTCGCCAACACTTGCCTTGAAGGGACCTGCAGCGAGTTCTACCCCAACGTTGGCGAAAATGAGGACGGAAGTCGACGACTGTTCAAGCAGTTCTCCTTCCCGGG
>SXHT01000179.1 GCA_005773095.1 Planctomycetaceae bacterium | reverse complement strand
GCCCACACGCCGCGCTCGCCGAGCAGCTTCATGCACTGCGGCGTCGGGGCGGCCCAGCCGGGCGTCTTGTTCGCCAGCACGTGATGCACGAGGCGTTCGCCTTCGGGAAACGGCTTGTAGTAACGATCCGTGTATCCGCTGTGGAAGAGCACGACGTCACCGGCGCCAAGCTTGCGATGCTCCTGCTCCCAGGCTTGCACGATCTCGGGAGTGATTAAAAAGCTGTGGCCCGGCTTCGCGTCGTCCACGTGCCTGGTCACGTCAATCACACACGCTTCTCCCACGAACTGCCAGACGGGAACTTTATCGGAAGTAATCAGGCCCATCGGCCCCGCGCCGGGCAATCCCGAATCGGGCGGCGGAATGAAGTGGGCCGGCGCGTCCCATTGCGTGCCGGTATGCTCGTCGATCATCACCATGTCGCGGTGGAAAGGCCCCGGCCCGATCACTCGGTTGGATGTCAGCAAATATTGGGTCATGCCCACCGGCCAAGCGCACGGCAGGTTCGGGCTTACGAGAACCGACAGATCGACCACGCCATATCGCGGCGTTGTCTCGGCCCCGAGCGACGGGTTCGACATCAGCATCGAACAAGTGAATACCACGCAAGCGGAAATGAGGGATTGCCGTAACATAAGGGCTGAATGGGTTCGTGGAAACGGGTTATATCCGCGGTTGTTGGTCGCGAGGCCGAGCCTCGGGTCCATTGTTTTCGCTGGCTGGGGCAGGGATCAAGAGGTTGACTGGTTTCGACGAACTCGAAGGCCACGTTGGGTGAATTGTTTACAGGGTGGCGACGACCACCATCGTAATCGACAGGAAGAACAGCCCGCAAGCAAGGGCGCCGACTTGCAGGAACCAACTGGGTTGCAACTCGCGCGGCAGCAGCTTGCGGTTGGCGTACCAGGCCTGCAAACAAGTGACACCCAGAGCAACGTTGCCCAGTACGGCGCCGATCTTGGCGATCTGCAGAGGATTGAAAAGACTCAGCGCAAATAATCCCCAAACCGCGTAGAGCGACAGGATGCCATAGTAAACATACCGAACCTGCGAGCCGGAGAATCTTTTTGCCCAGGGACTGGCAGTCCAAATGATGTCGGTCCAGCGTCGTGCGATCTGATCGCTTGCGCTGACCTGCCCTGGCGCGAGCACCAGAAAACCGCACAGCAAGGTAGCCGTCCAGAAGAAGCCGGCGTATTCGGGAACGCGTTTGGCCATGCCTTCGGCTGTCATTCCTGCGACAGCATGGCTGGAAACGGTGGCGTTACGAATGAACTCCAGCGACAACATGCACGGCAACGCCATCCCCAGGAAGGAGCAGAAAATGAAGATGCCCTGATCGCGAACAATGTGGCGGATCCAACCGCGCCATCGCTTGAGATTGGGCTGATCCACGTCGAAAATCTCGCCGACGTGCGAGAGCGCAATGGTGCGGCCGCTAATGGCACTTGGAATCGCCCCCACCCGCGCGCCCATGCCCCAGCCCTTGTCGCGCGAGTAATTGGAGAACAATGTGTTCGACATGCCCCCCGCTCCCGCGATGGCTATGAATGCCGCCAGCATCGCCCAGTCCAGCGGCGGCAATTGGCCGGTCTTCAGCACGTAGTGCGGCAGGCTCTCCACGATCAAGCCTTGGTTCTCAATGATGCGTTCCAGAACAATACGCGAATCGGCGGGCATTTCCGCAAGTCGATCGTAGGTAATCGTCTTGGCCGAGTCAGCGACCGTAAATCTTTCGGCTTCCCAGGTGCCATCTTTCGCAATCCTGCCGCCGGCGCCGATGTGCCCGCCGCCGTAATCCATCTCGGCGAAAAATCGCCCCGGCTGAGCTAATTCGGTCGCGCGGGCAATCAGCTTGTCGTATCGCGCCCGCCACCCCGACGGCACTGTGTCGGGATTGAAAGATCGTTTCTTTCCCGCTTCAAGCAGGGTGATTTCGACGATGCGGGAGTTATCCCTTTGTATTGTGCCGCGGACCGTGAGCGTATCATGGTCGGTTCGATCAAGCAGCGTAAAATGCCCGTCGGAAACGACGGTCTCTGCCTTCAGCGGAACGTCACCGAACCGAACGAAACCCTTGACCGCTTCCCAGGCGTTGTGCCGCGAAACCATGAACACGGCAACGAACGACAGATATCCGAGCACCAGCACCAGCTTAAGGGTCATGATTTTTTCGAGCATCCGATACACGGTGCCGCCGAAAATCAGCGGCACAAACGCCAACACAAAGATCAGATACCCAAGCGCCTTGACGAGAGCCGGCTCTTGAATCGACCAGACCGAGTCTCCCATCCAGGCCACCACGAACTCCCGACCCTCGGACGGCAGGTGCCCCAGCAGAGCGGCCGCCAGCGGCACCGCGGCGTTCGAGGCGTTGTACGGCCAGATCGCGGCGATGTCGAGCACGACATAGAAGGCGATCCACGACATCGGTCCCGGCCAGACGCGCAATCCGCCCACAATGATCGGCTCGCCGCAGTAAAGCGTGTAACGCATCATCATCAGGTTGCAAAATACCTGTAGCATGATGCTGATCGATGCCAGCCACAAAAGCGTTGCTCCATATTGAGCGCTCACCGCCGGACCGAATAACCATTCGCCCGAGCCAATCGACGTGCCCGCCAGCACAACCCCGGGCCCGAGCAAACCAATCCACAGCCGCCAGCCCGGACGCGGCGGTTCGGCCAGCGGTCCGTGCGTCCACGGCGGCAGGTAGCGGGCATGGCGATCACCGGCCGTGGTGGGTTTGGGAGCGGAAATGGACATCAAGAGAAGGTCAGGTGTTGGATGTCGGAAATGAGGCGTCAGGTGTCAGTTTACGAACGGACTCCTGATCCCGGACTCCTGGCTCCTGTTTAGGCGATGATCTCTCGGGCCACTTCACCGGCGACATCGGTCAATCGGAAGTCGCGGCCCGCGTAGCGGTAGGTGAGTCGTTCGTGGTCGAGGCCCAGCAAGTGCAATATTGTAGCGTGGAAGTCGTGCACGTGCATGCGCTTGTTGGCGACGGCAATGCCGTAATCATCGGTGGCTCCATACTGCATGCCGCCCTGGACGCCGCCGCCGGCCATCCACGACGAAAAGGCCTGATGGTGATGCTCGCGGCCGGCGTGCCCGGCGGTTTCATGGTACGGTGTGCGGCCGAACTCTGTGGTCCAGACCACGAGGGTTTCGTCCAACATGCCTCGCCGCTTGAGATCGATCACGAGCGCCGCCATCGCCTGATCGACGTTCCTGGCCAGCGCCACATGATCCTCCATGTTGCCATGTGAATCCCAGTTGCCCGACGAACCCGTGTCGATCAATTCGATAAACCGCACCCCGCGCTCGGCCAGGCGACGAGCCACAAGACACTGCCAGCCGAATCCGCTGGTCGATCCGCGCGTCAGCCCATATAGCTTGAGCGTGTCGTCGGTCTCGCGAGAAAGATCGAACACGTCGGGCGCCTCCGCCTGCATGCCGAAGGCGGTCTCAAACGAGCGAATCCTGGCATCAAGCGCGGCGTCTAAATCTCGCTCTTCCAGATGGCGGCGATTGGCGCGAGCAATTTGTTCCAGCTCGAGCTGTTGCAGCTCGGCGGCTGGCACGCGCGGCGCAATGTTGGTGATGGGTGTTGGCCCGGGCACGATGTGCGTTCCCTGATGGCAACCGGGCAGAAAGTCGGAACCCCAGGTTTGCGAGCCCGCGTAGGGCGCCGCCGGGGCGATGGCCATGAACGATGGCAGGTTCTGGTTTTCGGTGCCCAGCCCGTAGCTTACCCAAGCGCCCACGCTGGGCCGCGCGAAGGTGAACGAGCCAGTGTGCATTCCCAGCGTCGCTTCATAGTGATTGGTATGGTCCGACTCCATCGAGTTGATGACACACAGATCGTCGACGATCTCTCGCACATGCGGGAAGAGATCGCTCACGTGGGTGCCGCACGTGCCGCCCGGCCGGAATGCCCAATGCGGTTTCTTCAGATAGCGCTTGAACTGGCCGAGCTTTCCCTGCCAGTTGTCGATCATCAATTCCTTGCCATGATCGGCGAACAGCTTGGGCTTGTAATCAAACGACTCGACGTGCGACGTGCCGCCAGTCATGTACAAGAAGATCACGCTCTTGGCTTTGGCCGGCAGATGCGGCTGCTTTGGGGCGAGCGGAGCGGCAGCTGGCGACGGGGCGCTATCGGCGCGAGCTAATTCGCCCAGTATTCCTGCCAAGGCCAGCGAACCAATACCGCCGGCCGAGCGGCGGAGCATTTCACGACGAGAGCAGCAATTGCAGTGCATGGCGGTTTTGCAATTCGCCGGTTGGGACGGCCCGGAGGGTGCCCCGCCAACGGCTATTGAGGTGTCTTTCAATCGATGAATACAAACTCGTTGGACGAAAATAGCGTGCGCGCAAACGCCGACCACACGTAGGGCTCGCGCGCGTCGGTTGGCAGGCCCAATTGCTCGTGACGCTCGCGGGCGCGACCGATGAACTCGATCGCTTGCCGCAGCTCGTCGTTATTCGCCTCGCGGCCAAGCGCCATGCGGTATGCCAATCGCACGCGATCGATCGCGTCTGAGCTGGTGGCAATCAATTGCCTGGCAAAGCCCGAGGACTGCACATGCACCAACGGGTCGTTCATGATGAACAGAGCCTGCGTGGGCACGGTCGTGGGTGTGCGTTCGGCCGTGCTGGCGTTGGTGTCGGCGCCGTCAAACAGGGTCAGGAACGGATGACGCTTCAATCGCTGCGTCATCAAGTACACGCTGCGGTGATTCGTTTCGTACACCGCGGCAAACGGGCCATGCTGCGAGTAGCCCCAAGAGGCTACCGGCGGAAAGGGATGCGCTTCGCCGGGCGAACGATCTAACTGTCCACCCAGCGCCAACAGCGAATCGCGCAGCTCTTCCGCATCCAGCCGGCGGCGATTGAAACGCCACAACAGCTCGTTCGCTGGATCCACGGCCGCACATGCCGCGTCGAACTTGCTCGATTGCTGATAAACGCGGGATTGCAGAATGAACCGATGCAGCCACTTCAGCGACCAGCCGTTCTCCATCAGTCGCTTGGACAGGTAGTCGAGCAGTTCGGGATGCGTTGGCGGCTTGCCGCGGACGCCGAAATTGTTTTCGCTGCCGACAAGCCCCTCGCCAAAATGATGTTGCCAGACGCGGTTGACGATCACCCGGGCCGTCAGCGGATTCTCCGGCCGCGTCAGCCACTGGGCCAACTGCCGCCGGCCACTCCCCTTTTCTTCCACCGGCAGCGCGTCGCCGCCCAGAATGCTCAGGAATCGCCGGGGTACTTCGTCGCCCAACTTCGTTGGCTCGCCCCGTTTCTGGATCATCGCGTTCTGCGGATCCCCTTCCGTCACCGCATAGGCAACTTCGTACGGAGGATTGGAGGCCGCTTCATTGCGGCGATTCTTGATCTCGGCAATGCGAGCGTCGAGGTCAGCCACCTTTTTCTTTAACTCCGCGTTGTCCGGTTCCCTGCTCAGTTGTTCGGCAAGCGGTTTCTTTTCTTCATCGGCCGACTTCGCTTCAGCGTCAATCGCGGCAAGCCGTGCGTCAAAATCTTTCGTCAGCGGCTCCAATTGTCCTGCTGGCAACAATGCCACGAAGTCTCGCGGCCGCTTCGTCTGTTCGTCGCCGGGAAACGCATACTTCGTGCTCGCGAAAATCCCGTAAAGCGCGTAGTAGTCCGCCGCCGTGACCGGATCGTACTTGTGATCGTGGCAGCGGGCACAGCCCAGCGAGAGTCCCAGCACGGCCTGCCCAACGGTGTCGATCGTATCTGCAATGGTCAGGTGCTGATAATTGATCGAATCGAATCCGAACCGCCGTGAGATGGCGAGGAAGCCTGTGGCCGTGACGCGCTCGGCAAACTTTTCCGGCGGACCCTCGGCGGCCAGCAGGTCGCCCGCGATTTGCTCGCGGATGAATTCGTCGTAGGGCTT
>SXHT01000178.1 GCA_005773095.1 Planctomycetaceae bacterium | reverse complement strand
CCTTGGGAGAGGGTCGGGGTGAGGGGACCGCCCGTTCTCACCTTCCCCCCGCCCTGCCCTCTCCCCGAGAGAGAGGGTGCCATGCTGAACCGCAAGTATTTGGCGGCATCGATCATCGCACGGGCCACGCGCGGCATTGCCACCTCGAAGCCCGCGCCGATATCGCTTCCCAAGCTCACGCGCAAACCTTCTTCGCGCCACAACCAGCGCGGCATGACGCCCGACTGCAAGAACACGTTCGCATTGGGGCAGTGCGCGATGATGCTTCCCGTTCGCCGAATCACTTGCCGTTCTTCGTCGCGCAGATGAATGCCGTGCCCCAAGAGAGTCCGTTTGCCGAGCAGGCCCATCGAATGATAGACATCCGTGTAAAGCTTGCCGTCGAAGAGCGATTCGACCCACTCGCACTCCGCAGTGGTCTCGGCCAGATGCGTTTGCACGATCGCGCCCGTGCTCCGCGCCATGCGGGCGACTTCTTGCATCAATTCGGGCGTGCACGATGCGGCGAATCGCGGCGTGACGCCAAACTCAACGCGCGAAGATTCTCCAAGCGGCGGAAATCTTTCCAGCAACAGGCGAACCTCGTCTAACTGTTGTTGCGTTGGACGTGTGAGATACTCGGGCGACAAGCGATCGATCAACGTCTGTCCGATGCAGGCTCGCAGTCCGCGCTGACGAGTCACTTCCATCGCGGCGACTGTTGCTTGATGATGCACCGTGGAATAAGCGCAAAAGCTCGTTGTACCGTGCGACAAGAACTGCCGCAGTACGCGCTGCGTCATCGAGGCCGCGTAGCTGGAATCCTCCCAGCGGCGCTCCATGGGATAAATGCGTGTATTCAACCATTCCAACAGCGGCAAACCATCGCATCCAATGCCGTCGAACTGCGGCAGATGCACGTGCGCGTCGATGAATCCCGGTGTGATGAAATAATCATCGCCGCCCAAATCCACCGCGTGCGGACATGCTCCGCGCGCAAGTTCGGCGATTCGACCGGCGGCAATGCACAGCCATCCCGCGGCCAGTTCGGCTCGCGAACCGCTGGTGGGCAGCAGCAATTGTCCGGCAATAATCATGACGATGGCCCCGCGCTGAAGTTCCCGCCGCGGCGGGCAGGAACTTCGCTCGAGGAACCGGCTGAAGCCGGGACCACAACTTCATTTTCTTGACACATGAGGCGCCAGCGTCAAACTGCGGAAATCGATACCGCGTTGGGTTTCACTGATTTCACCTGTCGGCTGCGGCTGAAGCTACTTCTTACGGACGACTGACCCGCTTCTCGCCTGCATCTCTGCTACGGTCGTCACGGATTCCCGGTTGGTTCGCCGCGCGCGGAGTTTATGTTGGATGATACGTTTTCATTGGTGTCGCAGCCAGATGTTTCCCTCTTGGAGTCGCTTGTCAGGCAATTTAGCCTGCTTTGAGCTGCGTTTGTGCTGGCCTTTGCTTGGGCTTCCTCGCAGACCACGTCCGCCGCCACAGTGAGCTTCACATCCCTCAAGGACAACAGCATCGTTTCCGATCAAACCGGCAACAGCAACGGCCTGGGCGGCAGCTTTCCCACGGGGCGCAGCGGAGCCAAGATTGACACTTCCCCACTTGCGGTCGATATTTTCCGACCTTGCCAGTCCTGCAGATTTTACCGAGCCGGCCTACTAACTGACTTTGGCAGTCGCTGGCGGCAAGGTGCGAAAGCGCGACATACATGATTTCTTCATTAGCTTGCGTCCGAACCTTGCGACTGCCCTCACGTAGAAACGGGTGTGCCGATCGTGACGGGTCCGAGTGGGGAATCGCCCGAAAACCGTTCATTGCATTTTTTGACACGCACCGGTTTATGGCCTATATTCTAGGTGGCCGTAGGCTCTGACCCGTCTGCCGGCCACCTGCCAAGAAGCGGCAACGACTGATTGCGTCTAACGGCTGTCCAGGGGGCGGAGTCCTTCCGATTCTTTCCCATCGCCTGGTGGCAGCTTCCTGCGCGATGGAGCGCACGCGGGAAGACGCTCTTTCACCTTTGGGAAGAGCAATGCAACAACTGGTCAGCCTTCGGCTCCGCAGGTTGCTATTTTCCGCAGTGGTCGCTTTCGGCGCCACCGCTGGCCAAGCTCAAGTACGGATCATCACTCCGCAGAGCGAATCGCCTGCGGTGACCACGACGGCGCTGGATGACGTACTCCGGCGTGGTCAGCAATTTGAAGTGGAGCGCCGCTGGGGTGATGCCCTTACGCTCTACGAAGACGCTTTGCGGCATCGACCGGGCGACCCGGCACTTGGTCCACGCCATGAGCTGGCGAAAATTCATTATGATCTGGGCCGGCGTTATACCGACAGCAGCTTCCGCCGCTCACTGTCAACACTCGCCCAGCGCGATGCTGCCGCGCTCTACAACGAACTGCTGCTCAAAGTTCAATCGCACTACGTGGTGGAGCCGAACTGGCAGGAATTGGTCCGCCGGGGCAGCGCATCGCTAAGCGTGGCCGTGGGCGAAGAACCATTCAGCCAGACCAATCGGTTGAAGCTGACGGCGGAACAAATCGAAACGTTCCGCGGCATGCTGGGTCAGTACTTACAGACGCGACCGATTCGCGATCGCCAGCAAGCCAATGACGCCGTGATGTACTCCGTCCGGCTGGCAGAGCAGCAATTGCGGCTGTCCTCGACGGCCGCACTGCTGGAATATGTCAGCGGGGCCACGGCGGCGCTCGATGAGTATTCAGCGTATCTGACCGGCAATCAGCTCAACGACGTTTACTCACAGATTGAGGGCAATTTCGTCGGCCTGGGTATCGAGCTCAAAGCGGCCGAGAAGGGGCTGCTCGTGGTCAAAGTCATCACCGGCAGCCCGGCGGAACGGGGCGGAATGAGGGCCGGCGACGTGATTACGGACGTCAACAACCAGAAGGTCGCTCAGTTCTCCACCGACCAGGCCGCCGATTTGCTGCAAGGTGCTGAAGGCAGTTTTGTGGATATCAGTCTGTCCTCGGCTGGCGCCGCCAGGTCGCTGCGGCTGCGTCGCGAGCAGGTCGACGTGCCCAGCGTGGACGAGGCGAAAATGATCGACCCAGATTACGGCGTGGCCTACCTCAAGCTGACTTGCTTTCAGAAGACCACCAGCCGTGATCTCGATGCCGCCTTGTGGAAGCTGCATCGCGACGGCATGAAGAGCCTGGTGATTGACGTTCGCGGCAACCCCGGCGGCTTGCTCACCAGCAGCGTGGAAGTCGCCGATAAGTTCGTCGAAGAAGGCACGATCGTTTCCACGCGAGGTCGCAGCTCGCTGGAAAACTACACGTACTCGGCTCACAAGGCCGGCACCTGGCGAGTGCCGCTGGTGGTGCTGATCGATGGCGATAGCGCGAGTGCGAGCGAGATTTTCGCAGGCGCAATCCGCGATCATCGCCGCGGTACGGTGGTCGGTGAACGCAGCTACGGCAAAGGCAGCGTGCAGGGGATCTTCCCGTTATCGCTCGCCGGTGCTGGCGTGCGGCTGACGACCGCCAAGTTCTACAGCCCCAACGGCCAGCCGATCTCCAATTTCGGCGTGCGTCCCGACGTGGAAGCCCATCAGGTCGCAAAACCGCTGGCAGACGGCACGATCCTGCCAACCGCTGATGACCCGGTCGTCGCCGCGGGCGTGGATGTCGCTCGCCAGAAGGTTGCGCACCGCTAATACCGCGGGGTCAAACAACGGGAGAGCTGCCAGACCTTGCTACGCAAGCTCGCGCGTACGCGGCCGATGCGAAATGAGGTGGCTCGTTTGGCCATCATAACGTTTCCGTGAGAGAGGTCTTCCGCGACAAAACGCTACCAATACAGGGGGAAGCCTTCCGACGGAGCCCCGAAACAGAGCTGCCCACGTGGCAACGAGTTGCTACACGTAGACAGCCTGTTATGCGGAGAGGACAGGATTCGAACAACCTACGAAATCGCTGGGCAAACGGGCCATCTGCCTTCCTGCGGTGCAGAATCCGGTGCACTGATCGAAGTTTTTGAAAATACCGGCCTATCCAAACCACACATCGCCGATCCGGACCTGGCGTTCATCATCGAAGCATGGCCGCTACTTGGGCCTCAGGCCAAAAGTCAAATGGTTGCAATGGCTCGCGTTGCAAGTCAGGAGGGGTAGCCGTATGGAGCGGAATGGGTTCGCGCGGGAGCGGGGGGAAAGTGCGGAAGCCGTAACGAATAACAATCTAACCGTCTGTACTCGGGCGGTTAGATTGTGCGTTGAACTGAGACGCTTGGCCGCGGGCTGGATAGCGCCTATGCGGATGCATTGGCTGTTCGTCTCGAGTTGTCCGATTCTAGCGGAAAGCAATG
>SXHT01000177.1 GCA_005773095.1 Planctomycetaceae bacterium | reverse complement strand
CGGTGGGCCTGGCGGTCGACGCCAATGTTCTGATCTACGAACGCATGCGCGAAGAGCAAAAACGCGGCGCCTCGCTGCGAATGGCCATTCGCAATGGCTATAGCCGGGCGTTTTCCACGATTATCGACTCTCACGTCACCACCATCGCCACGGGCATCGTGCTGTTCGCGATCGGTTCCGACCAAATCAAAGGCTTTGCGGTGACGCTGATTTTGGGTTTGTTGGTGAGTTTGTATACGTCGGTGTATGTGACTCGCGTGGTGTTCGATGTTTTCGAGAAGAATCGCTGGTTGATCAAACTCAACATGATGCAGTGGTTCCGCCAGACCAACATCGACTTCATGCGGTTGATGCGTCCGGCGGCCATGGTCTCGTTGATCGTGATTTGCGTTGGCCTGGTCGGTGTGCTCGCACGAGGCAAAGACCTGTTGGACATTGACTTCATTGGCGGATCGAGCGTGCAAATTCAGTTCAAGAGCGACCAGCCGCAAGACATCGCCGAAGTGCGCAAAGTGGTGTCGGTATTGCCAGACACGACCGTCAGCGCCGTTGGCATCAACAACCTGGAATATAAGCTCGATACGTCGCAGCCCGACGTCAACCAGGTCCGCGACATCCTCCAAGACGCATTCGCCGGCAAACTCAATACCTACTCGATGACCTGCAAGAACATCCGGCCGTTTCAGGCAAGAAAGAAAGCCGAAGCCCCACTGCCCGCCGAAACCAAATTGCCGTTAACGGCTGACAAGGAGCCAGCCGCCGAAGCCCCCAAGCCGGAAACCACCGACCCCGAGACGCCGAAAGCCGACGAGACAAAGACCGACGAGACAAAGACCGACGAGACAAAGACCGACGAGACGAAGACCGACGAGACGAAGACCGAAGAGACGAAGACCGACGAGACGAAGGCCGAAACGCCTTCGACCGACCATGCACCTGGCGAGCCGGCGTTGAGCGATGCCGGCACCAGCGCCGATTTGCAGTTCTCGGCGGCCATCAATCATGCAACGCTGCGCGACCGTGTGAATGCCCAGCTGAAGGCCCAAGGTTTGGAAGGTACCTACTTCGAGCTGACCAATCCCGAGTACACAACCGGCAGCAGCTCGCGCTATTCCAACTGGACAATCAACATCCTGCTGCCGCAGGGCGCGACCGAAAAACTGGTCACATCGATGGAACAAAAACTTTCCAGTGAGGCGGTCTTTCCCGCCGCGAACCAGATCGGCGGCAAGGTGGCGGGCAAAACCAAGTTGGCCGCGATCTACGCCATCCTGGCCAGCCTCGTAATCATCATCGTCTATGTCTGGATTCGCTTCCAAAACGTGTTGTTCGGCCTGGCCGCCGTGGTCGCGCTCATTCACGACGTGCTGGTGGCGCTGGGCTTTATCGCGCTGAGCTACTGGATGTCGAACAACCTGGGGATGGAATGGCTACTGGTCGATCCGTTCAAGATCAGCCTGGCGGTGGTGGCGGCGCTATTGACGATTGTCGGCTACTCGATCAACGACAC
This sequence comes from Planctomycetaceae bacterium, assembly GCA_005773095.1. Taxonomy (GTDB): domain Bacteria; phylum Planctomycetota; class Planctomycetia; order Pirellulales; family PALSA-1355; genus SXHT01. The sequence continues at coordinate 5,091 of SXHT01000177.1, read as the reverse complement.
CATCGTCATTTTCGACCGCATCCGTGAAATTCGCGGCAAGAGTCTCGATCTCACCGGCAAGATGATCAACCAGGCGGTTAACGAAACGTTGAGCCGAACCTTCATCACCTCTGGCACGGTGTTCATCGCCACGACCATTCTGTACGTATTCGGCGGAGCGGGTATTCACCCGTTCGCGTTCGCCATGCTGATCGGCGTCATCTCCGGCACCTACAGCACGATCTTCATCGCCGCGCCGATTCTGTTGCTGATGAAGCCCCCCTCGGCCAGACCGGGAACGACTCGGGCGGCCAACCACCTGTCCGTAACGTCATCGCGGCCGTGATCGCCATCACGCTCCGCGAGATCAGACGCACTGGAGCTCCGCCTTGAGCCGGCACTACAATCACCGCCACAAGGAGGTCCTCCAACCCTCCACGTTCACTCAAGTACCACGCCCCTCAAGCCGATACCTGATACTGGCGAATTGTCGGCGCAGGCAAAGCTGCCTTGCCGGCCTAGCAAATGCGGGCATCTACTTGGGCGCAAGTCCATGCGATTGACGGCCAGGGCGGGAATTGTGATCGCAATTGTGGCCGTGGCCATCGCCGCTGCGTTGCCGTTTCGTAGACCGGTTCGCCCCACGACCGAAACCGTCGCGGGCACCGGCAGCATGATCGAGCGCCGGCTGCAAACAAACGGGCCAGATCGTTGGTCGCGCCCGAGCCACTCGACGCCGCTACAGACGAAGCCTTTACGCGTGCCCACCGCCTCCACGGGCATGGATCCCGAGACAGCATCCGGCGCCCCAGACCTCCCCGCCAGCTATCACCGTACGTTCAGTCCGGTCGGCGCGCTGCTTAATCCTCTCGACGAACCAGCGGACGAAAACGCTGTATCGCTCGACGAGCCCCAATTGCTTCGTCCCCAATGGGATCAGGGGGGCCTGCGAGCCTTAACCCACAAGATTTCCGACGGCGATACGCTGTCGGCGCTGGCGCAGGAATTTCTCGGCGATGCGGCGCTCCAGAATGAACTGTTCGAATACAATCGAGACGTGCTCAAGAACCCCGACCTGTTGCCGATCGGGCAGGTCATCAAGATTCCGCCGCGCGAGAAAGCGGTGGAACCTGCACAACCAAAGATTGAGCCCATCCCAGCGCTTGCGCCAATTCCCCGCGGCGCTTTTGGTGGCGAATAATTCCGCGTTCCCAGCAAAGACCTACTCCGCCTCCAGCTTACTTTTGCGGTCGGTCCAAGCGAACTTCTTGCGCACCAGTCGCCAGTCGATAAACGTGGCGATCTTCGAGTTCAAGTTCAGGCTTTTTTCGCTCAGCATCTTGGCGCCGCTGAGAATCGTGTCCGGCGTTGTGAAAAACAAGTCTTGCTTGTCTTTGGCCTCCTTCGGATCGGCGGGGGGCGCGGTGCGGTACTTCTTCAAGGTGTTGTGAATTCGCTTGGCGCCGCTAAGACTTGTCGAGTCGCCGGTACCCACGATCATCATCATCGATAGCTCCCGCTCGATGGGTCGCAGGTTCAAGGGCACGCTGATCGGAATCCCCTTGAAGGACCATTGCGGCGAGATCAACACCAGCGCCTTGACGTCCTGACCTTGCTTGCGACCGGGCAACAGCGGCAAGCTCCAATCGCGGCCCGCCCAGTACAGCGCCACGGTGGCCCCCATGTCGGCGCCGATCACGCAAAGCTTTTCAATATTCAATTCGCCGGCGTTGTTCTTGCGCATTAAGAATCGTTTCACGCACTCGACATCACCCCCCAGACCACTCATTGCCTGAATGTCATCTTTTCGCAACCGGGACGAATCGAGATTGATCGTCGATCCGTTGCGTACCAGCCGCGTACTATCTCCGTGACCGCGCAAATCAGGCGCAATCACCGCATGCCCCAAGTTCTGCAGGTAGAGCGCCAATTCATCAAAGTCGCGGCGATCGCCCTTATAGCCATGCAGCAAAATGATGGGAACCGCGTTCTTCCCCTGCAGACTGCCGTAATACGTAGCCTCAATCGTCACGCCGTCATCGGTCTCGAGCGTGACATCTTCCGGATCTGGCAACTTGTCCGCCTCAGAGTCCGCCGCGGCGGCTTGCTCCGCGAAAGCCGCCTGTGGGAACACCGTAATTCCGCACGCCCAAGCCAGCATGAGACCCAAGACCACGGCGCAAACCCCAACGATGGATTCGTGCAAAAGGTACCGGCCGCCACCGTCCGAAACACCGCACATGCGAAAATATCCGTGCTAAACGGGAGATAGGAAGGGCGTTTTGCTGCCACGAGAAGATTACACAAGTCCCTTTTGTAATGCTAGATAGCGTCGCCCCAGCCGTCAAACCGCGACGCAGGCAAACTCAAAACTTCATGAAAGCCTCCCCACGATCGGCCAACCCTGCAATAACGTGGCTCGCACCAACCGAATGTTGAATCAGGGCTCTGTCCACAAGGAATTTACGATTGCGAGACACCGGAAGCGATTTCGCTTTGCAGCACTTGCGGAGGTCTCACACTCGTAGGTTCAAAGTGGTCAAAGCACCCTGGCAAGGTGCATCCCCGGATCACGCTTTGGCCCCATGCTTCCCGCCGTTCTCGCTTGCCAATTGACCAGATTCAAGAGAGAATTAAGAAAAGTTGGAGGAAGCGGAAAACGCGCGACACGCGACACAGATCGGGCACACGCGGTGAGCCGGCTGGAAATCTCGGAGTGCTAACGGTGAGCATGATTACCCCATCGCCGACCGTGCGGCTGACGCCCGAGGAAGAGGACGTTTCGCCGTTCCAAGTGCCCTCCTGGTTCATCAGCATGATCGTGCACATGCTGGTTCTGATCGGCCTGACGCTGGCGGCCACCTCCCAACCCGTTGAGGACCTGATCCGGGCCTTCACCACCTCCCTTCCGGCAGCCGACGAAGCCGAAATGAATCTCGAGACGCCCGACGAGTTTTACTTTTCCAATGATCCTCAGGAAAAGATCGGCGCCAACAGTCTCGGCGGCAGTGAAATGGCGTTCGCCATGACGCCCAACATCTCCGAGGTCTCCGCCTTGCCGCACGGCTCGATGATCGCCGGCGGGGGCCTGGACAACGTAACGGGACTGGTCGGCCCGCTTGGCGAAACAGGAACCCAGGCTGCAGCAGGTGGCTTGGTTGGCGACATCTCCGTTCGACAAGACATCGCACTGGCCACCGGCCCGCACTTCAGCCGCAACATGGTCGTACGCGGCGCGGCGGGCGTCGGCACAACGGTAGCCGAAGGTGCTGTCGACCGCATTACGCATGAGATCCTGCTCTCGCTCGAAGAACGCAAGACACTCGTTGTTTGGTTCTTCGATCAGTCGGGTAGCTTGGAATCGCAGCGTGCGGAAATCAACAAGCGGTTCGAGCGGATTTACGAAGAACTGGGCGTCGTGCAGGCCGCGGGCAACGCAGCCTTCAAACGGCACAGCAGCAAGCCGCTGTTGACCGCCGCGGTGGCCTTCGGGCAGAAGGTCACGTTCCTGACCCAGAAACCAACCGACGACGTGAGAGAATTGATGTATCACGTCGGCAAGATCCAGACCGATAAATCGGGCGTCGAAATGACCTTTTCCGCGATCCATCAGGCCGTCGAGAAATACAAGGAATACCGGTTGAAAGAACCACGCCGCAACCTGATGTTCGTCGTCTTTACCGACGAAGTAGGTGACGACGATCAAGGCCTCGACGACACGGTGACCGCCTGCCGCAAGCACGAGATTCCGGTGTATGTGGTTGGCGTGCCCGCGCCCTTTGGCCGCAAAGAGGTGGAAATCAAATATGTCGACCCGGACCCGCAGTTCGATCAACCGCCGCAATGGGTGCCGGTGCGCCAAGGTCCCGAGTCGTTCAAGCCGGAGATCGTGAAGCTGGGCTTTACGAATGTCCGCGGCGAGGAAGGGCCGATGGAGTCGGGATTTGGGCCATACAGCCTAACGCGGCTGTGCTACGAGACGGGGGGCATTTATTTTACCGTCCACCCCAATCGTGACGTGCGAAACCGCGTGGACCGCAGCCGAACCTCGGCGATGACGGCGCACCTGGACTACTTTTTCGATCCGCAGGTGATGCGCAGTTACCGCCCGGATTACGTCTCGAACAAAGAGTACGATCGGCTGATGAAGGTCAACAAGGCCCGGCAGGCCCTCGTGAAGGCGGCCCAGTTCTCGCAGATCACGCCCATGGAGTCGCCGGCCACTCGGTTCCCCAAGGTCAACGAAGCCGACCTGGCGAACAAGCTGTCCATTGCACAGCGGCAAGCGGCCGTGCTCGAGCCGAAAGTGAATCAAGTTTTCGAAACGCTCAAGACCGGCGAGAAGGACCGCGATAAGCTCACCCAGCCTCGCTGGCAAGCCGGCTACGACCTGGCGATGGGTCGAACCTTGGCGGTCAAGGTTCGCACCGAAGCCTACAACGCCATGTTGGCCAAAGCCAAGCAGGGCATGAAGTTTCAGGATCCCAAGAACGACACCTGGGAACTCGTGCCGGCCGACGAAATTACCGTGGGCAGCGCGCTTGAGAAGCATGCCCGGCAGGCCAAAGAATACCTGGAGCGCGTCGCAAAAGATCATGACGGCACCCCCTGGGCCATGCTGGCCAAACGTGAAATGAGCGTCCCGGTCGGCTGGAGGTGGATCGAAAGGTACACCGGCGTCAACGCGCCCAAAGAGGCCCCGGGCGGCAACGGTGGAGCTCCGGCCCCGTCGGATGACGAGCTCAGGAAGCTCAACCGCAACCGGCCACAAAAACGCCCCGCTCCTAAGCTCTAACTTGAAGTCGCTAATCGGGTAGGGCCGGCCTGGCCGGACGGGCAACGCGAGGGGGGCACATGCTAACGCAGAGGGGCAGCCATCAGACCGAGTCGGATGCGGTGGGGCGGTGAACCGTCTTCTGCCGCGTACCAGACTCGGACCCCATCCTTGTTGAACAGCATTTGGGTCTGCTCTATCTCCACCAACAGTTCGCCGGCTGGGCTGAGCCCCAAGACCACTTCCAGCGCCACGTCCACGCCGGGGAAATCGCTGAGCCCGATTTTGTGTCCCCGATGCTGTCCATCGTCGATTGCCGATTGTAAATCGCAAGGAGG
>SXHT01000024.1 GCA_005773095.1 Planctomycetaceae bacterium | reverse complement strand
TGCGATTCGTCTTCCGCAGCGCGGACAAGACGGTGAAACTCCGCGAGCTATCTCGGATGCATCCTGCGGAGTTGCACGATCGCCTCCCCGATCTGCTCTCCGGTCGCTTGCTGGAGCGATTCGATGAGGTGGTAGCGGTCTTTGTCGCGGTTGGCGACCAGTTTCATGGCCACCCAACCGACGAAAGAGGCGTAGCCTGGGCTTCTCAAAATGAGTGTTTTCGACGGTCGAATAGCCATGTTTAGAATGCGCTGTTTTTTGTTCCGGATTGGGACCGTGGCCTGCAGGGGCATTCACGCTCCTTTCCGCCGCAGGCGGTCCTAGGCCCGCCGTTTACGGCGGGTGCCGCGGCGCCTGTGCCCCATTATTATCCAGGCCCGTTCACGGGCGTTCTCGCTGCCCGGCTTCAGCCAACTGGTAACGATAATCGCGGCGGTTGCGTTCCAAGGCTCAAGCCACGCAGCGAGAAGAGCCGTGAACGGCCCTGGGCAAACGGTCGTCAGTCCGCCGTCCCCAGGCATGAATGCCTGGGCTAATACCGCCTTGTGGCGGCAAGAGCCGTGAACGTCCCTGACGATACTCGGAACAAAACCGGTGCAAAAACCAGAGGTCCATAACACAACATTTTGAGCAGCCCAAACGTAGCCCACGCCGCTGGCGACTCCCAGTTCTTGCCTTTGTTTGCAACATCCTGAATATGAACTGCCCGATAGGACACGCGGCTTACCCACGTGCTACCTCGAGGTGCGCTACGAATACGTTGTTACTTGCCACTGCGCGCCGTCCCCTGCGTATACGCTTTGTACTGCTCCGCGTACTCGGCTGGTGGGCTGGTGCGGCGGGAGTCCTTGAGTCCGCGCTGAGAGTCATCCGCCGCGCGATCGCCGCCGAGCTCCGTGCCGCGGGGACGCAAGCCCAGACTCCGCAGGGTCGCATCAAGCTCGCGTTTGCCTGCCTCGCCCTTGCGATTTTCATCACGAGCCTGGGCCCGCATCTGCTCCCAACGGCGGACGAACTTTTCCAGATCTTCGGCCGTCCAGCCAAGCTCGTCGAGCAACTTCGGATCGACCTCCCCTTTGTTCAGTTGGTCGCGCAGATGATCCAACACCAGATCCGTGGCCTTGCGAGCGTATTCAAGATTCGCCTGCTCGCCGCCCGGTTCCGGGCCTTGCTCCGGCTCGCGCTTGGCCGACTGCTCGTTCGCGTCGCCGCCGCCGGAGGGTTTTCCCCGTGCAGCGCCTTTGCCGGGTGTGCCCGGCTGTTGGCTTTTTTCGTCCGACGGAGAACCCTGCCCCTGCGGATTCTGGCCGGGCTGCCCCTGGCCCGACGGGTCGCTGGGCTTTGATTGCAAACCTCGGCCAGCTTCGTTGCTGGATTTGCCGGTGGGTGAATCGGACACTTGCTGGTCGCCCGCCTTGCCGCTAGTTTCGCCGTCGCCTTGCTCGCTCGATTTTCCGGCGCCTTCGTCACTTGCGGTATTCTTGCCCGCGCCGCCCGTACCGGGTTGATTGGCTTTCTGACCACCGCCAGCTTTGCCCCCGCCGCTGCGATCCCCCTCACTTTCGCCTTCTTTCGAGTCGGACTGCTTATCGCTGATCGTTGGGGATTGAGCTTCCGTTTTGCCTTCGTCGTCCTGCTGGCCGGCGGAGGGCTTGGGCGTCTTGTTTTTCTGCTGATTGTCACCCTGGGCCTCGGGAGCGCCTTGGTCGTTCCTGCTCTTGCGGCCGGCGCCCGATTCGCCCTTTTCCTGCTCGGCCGAGCCCCCCTTGGTCTTGTCTTGCGATTTGCGGTCGTCGGGCTTCGGCCCACCCTCGCGGTCAACACCCTTGGCATGCTCTCCCCGTCCGCCTTGGTCGGATTTCTCGCCAATCTTTTCCGACTGGCCCCCCTTACTCGGTTCGCCCTTTTGCTGTTTCGCGTTCTTACCCACGGCATCCGTTGGCTGACCCTTTTGAGAGTTCTCGCCCGGTTTGGCGTCGTCGCTGGCATGACCGGCTTGTTCTTGGCCCTGGAGCGCGTCCTGTTCGCCAGGTTTCTTTTCGCTCTTGGGACTGTTCGACTGACCCGATTGCTCCTCACCTCGATTTTCGTTGCCGGTCTCGTCGCCGGCGCCTTCCTTCGAGTCGTCCGTTGGCGGTTTCTTTTCGGACGGTTTTTCGTGGCCCCCCTCGTTCGCGCCTGGCGTCTGCTTGTTGTCCCCCTGCGATTGCTGCGCGCCGGGATTTTCGTTTTTCGTTTGCCCGTCGCCTTGATCTTGATTTTGACCTTGCGGATCCTGTTGCTTTTTCTCCTGCAAATGCTTTTGGGCCTTATCGAACACGTCGCCATCTCTCGAGCCGTCGTTGGGAACCGTCTCTTTGGGGCCAGCAGTTTGCGGATCACCCGAGCCGGCTGGCTGCGATGCCCCCGACGGATCCTGGCTTTGTTTTTCTCCTTGTTTGCCGACCTGCTGGGGGTCAGGTTTCGAATCGCCGTCTTCTCGGCCCGGTTGTTCGGCCTCCTGCGACTCGCCCGACGTGTTCTCGCGCTGCGGCTTGTCACCGGGCTGTTTGCCGCCTTGCCGGTCTTGCTGCGGTTCATCTTCGCCGGATTGCGAATCTCGTGGGTCACCGTTCTGACCGTCCTCTTGCCCCCCCTCCTGCCCGCGGTCGTCTGCCTGGCCGCCTTGTTGTTTCTCACCCTCCTGCGAACCGTCGTCCGAGGCCTGATCGCTCTGATCTCCTTGTTTGCCCTTTTTCGGAGCATCCGGCTCGCCTTCGAGCGGCGGTTGCCCTTGGCCATCTTCCTGATCCGGTTGGGACTGCCCTTGTGCGTCTCGCGGCACGATCCGCACGCGCCGGCGCGCCGATTCCACCACGTTCGGCTTGGGCGACTTAATGTCTTCCGCCGAGGCCCAATACTGCACCACGTCCCCCGCCTTGAGCTGGTGTTCGCGCGTGCTCAGCCGGAACTTGTGATTGAGCTGTCCTCGCCAAGCGATCTTGACGAGCGACTTGTCCACCAGCCGACGACCGTCGACCTCGGCGATCAGTTTAACCTGCTTGAGCGCGAAGTCCGGATCGCTGGCCGTCAGCTCGATCGGCAGCGCGTCTCCTTCGCGGACCAGCACTTCATCTTTCCTGGGCGCGAGAAACTCAATCTCGGGCGGCAGGTCGGGCGTCACCTCGATCGTGTGGCGAATCGGCTGCTGGTTCTGATTGCCATCATCGTTCTTGAACCATAATTGGTAACTCGCATGGATCGGCGTCACATGGTCGCTTTCAAGTGCCAACGAAAAAGTCGCCGTCGCCCCCCGCGCAAGATCGCCGACGCCATCCACGGCGAGCGGCAAGTCCTCGTGCTCATCGCAATCAAAATCGAGGCCAGCTTGCTTGATCGGCTGGTTGGTAACCGCATGCACGATCACCCGCGTGCCTTCGATCCCCTTGATGTCCCCCTGATGCTCGATTTTCTGCGTAAGCAAGCCCGTGTAGCCGGGGTACTCATACTCGAGGGAATCCACCACGATCGTCGGCGCTGCCACGACAGAAATTGTGTGCTCATGCGACTTCGCATCACCCGCCAGAATGCGGTAGCGCAGCGTCTGTTGCAGGCCGTCGTCGTCCGGCGGCAGCTCGCAGGTGTAGCGATAGCCGTCTTGCGGCAGATGCATCTCGACAGCGCGATCGACGGTCTGGCTGTCGGCCGTGGTATAGATCAGACGTACCTTGTCATCGCGCTCGAGACCGCGCACTTCCGCCGAGACCGTAATCTTCTGACCGCGGAAGGCCTTGCTGCTGCCCGGCTTGATGTCGTCGATCGTGACGCGCGTCGGCGGCAGAATGTCGGCCCAGGGCATCACCACTCGGGCCGCGCTTGTGAGCGGATCTTTGGGCGAGAGCACCTTGTAGAGCGCGCAAACCGCCAGCACTCCGGCCAGCGCGTAACCCACGTTGATCAACTTCGATCGATCGACCACCGTCTCAATCGGCACATGGGCCAACCGGGACGCCGCTTGCTCTTTGACGGCCTGAAAGACGCTCTCAGGCAAATCTTGCGGTCGCGCTCGAAACATCAAGAAGTTGAGCAGGCTGTTCTTGAGCGAAGCCTGCGTGCGCTCGATGGTCTCCGCCGCATACAGCGGATTGATCCGCCGGATGAAAAGCGGCAGCAGACGCGAAAGAAAATACCATCCGGCCACAACCGCATAGGCGCCCAGTGCAGCAAGCCGTGCCCAGCCTGGCAGGCCACCGGCGATGGCCCAATGATCGAGCAAGGCGACGGCGAAAAAGTAGACCAGCGAAGCCGTGGTCCCTACCAACAGACCGCTGATGGCATCGACCGTCCGTACCTGCGCGCGAGTTCGGCGCAGCTGCTTATCGATAAACCGGTCGTGTTCGACCATACCAGACGCCGAAGCCGAGCCGACGCCGGGCGTCAAGGTAGAAGTGCCAGTAGCCATAACGCAATTATAGACGCTTGAGACGGCGGAAGCATTCCCATGAAAACCGACAGAAACGCTACAGATCGGCGTCACGGCGGCCAATCCGTGTTGAACGCTCGGCAAGTCGGGCCGACCTGGCAGGCCACCGGCGTGGCAGGCCGCGTATGGCGAAATCACTCAAACCTTGGCCGGCACAGCCAGCTCTACGGCAGCCGGCCGGCACTACGGAAGACAAACTGATTGGCCCCGTAAGCTGCACGGCTGTTGCTTTACAATCGTCAAGCGATACGATAGTCTTGCTCGTTGCACTTCCGCCTCGCGCTTCACCCGGCTCACGGAGTTCCCCCAATGCCCTCCCCCTTCATGTTGACCGGTCTCGATCAGGTGCGCAGCAAATGGGGTTGGTTTGTGGCCTTGGGAGTTGCGCTGATCGTGATTGGCGCGGTCGCCTTAGGCGCGAACTATCGTACGACACTGGTGACGATGATCGTCCTGGGCTGGATGTTGCTGTTCACCGGCTGCATGGAAGCGGTGAGCGCGTTTTATGTGCGAAGCTGGGGCGGCTTCTTTCTGCATCTGCTGGGGGCGACGGTCGATCTAGTGCTGGGTTATCTGTTTCTTGTCGAACCAGCGCGAGGCGCCGCGGTGCTGACGCTGTTTCTGGCTTGCTTGTTCTTTGTGGGTGGCGGATTTCGCATCGCCGCTTCGCTGGCCACCCAGTTTCCCGGCTGGGGTTGGTCGCTCGTAAGCGGCATCATCAACGTGGTGCTTGGCGTGCTGTTACTCAGGCAATGGCCGTACGACGGATTGTGGTTCATCGGCTTCTGCGTCGGCCTGGAGCTGATCTTCCGCGGTTGGTTCTGGGTAATGCTGGGACTGGGCATCAAACAGGTGCCGGCCAAGGCATAGCGGCCGGCAGCCGGTAGCTGCATGGAATGCCCTCACACACATCTTCGCATGAGGAACACGTATGACAGTTAAAGATGCGCTCAAGCTCGCGATCGATTCGGGCAACATGGTCGCCATGGGTTACCTGGGCGACCTTACCGACGCCGAGTTATTTCATCGCCCATTTCCCGGCTGCAATCACATCAACTGGCAGGTGGGCCATTTGATTCAATCCGAACACGACTTGACGGAGAAAGCTTCGCCGGGCAGCGCGAAGCCGCTGCCTGCCGGGTTTGCCGAAAAGTACACGCCGGAAACGTCCCGGTCCAACGATCCGCGTGACTTCTGCAGCAAGGAAGAATTGCTGCGAGTGGCCGCCGAGCAGCGTGCATCGACGTTGGCGGCGCTTGCGAATATTGACGAAGCGAGACTCGACCTTTCGACGGGCATTGAATACGCGCCAACGATTGGCGCCCTGTTCTCACTGCAAGGCAGCCATTGGCTGATGCACGCGGGGCAGTGGGCCGTGATCCGGCGCCAACTCGGCCGGTCGCCACTGTTTTGAGCCCAGACCTGTTTCAATGCAGCCATTGCATGAGGCAAGCAGGCGCGAAGCCACCGCGGAGAAATGCGATGCCAGGGAAGTTTAAATGGTCCGACAGGTTGGGCGTTTGCGACACGCAAGTCGGCAAGGGTTTGTTTGCGCGCCAGCGATTTCGCAAGGGCCAGCTCGTTGGCGAGGTGACGGGCAAGATTATCGTTGGCGCCGAGTATGACTCACGCCATTGCATTGAACTGAGCAGGACGCACGTGTTGGAGCCCGGCGTTCCGTTTCGCTACGTCAATCACAAATGCCAACCCAACTGCGAATTGTTTTCGTGGAAGCCCGACAAGCACGGCGATGAGAGCGATCGTGTGTACGTGCAAGCGATTTGCACCATTCAAGCGGGGGAGGAATTGACGATCGACTACGCCTGGGAAGCCGAAGCCGCGATTCCGTGTCGGTGTGCCGCCGAGAACTGCCGCGGTTGGATCGTGGCGATCGAGGACCTTCACCGGGTCAAACTCCGCTTTGGACGAAGCCGGCAGGGTCGACAGCGGAAACGAGCCTGACGCAAAATTCGACGCTCGAAATCCGCAACGAACTCACAGCGCGAAATACCAACACGAACAGGTCTGAACGACGATCGGCGAACTGTCCAGGAGTTCGAGATTTGAATCTCTGATTTTCCTCCGTCCGCGCCGATCTTGCCTTTCTGTTTTTTCGCCCTGCCTTAACCAAATTGCTTGATCGCCTTGGCGATGACACCCCACGTGTTGTTCGATTCCAGCGGAGTGGTTTCAAACAGCACGATTTCCTGACAGTCGCAGTTGGCGATTGTCTCGATCGCCGTCATCAGCGAAGGCTCGTCACCCAAGCCGTAAACCTCCAGTTGCGATCCGCGGTAGCGACACGGATTATGAATTCGCGATCGCGAATCGGCAACCATGGCCTTCAGTTTGGTTGGGTCACGGCCGACTGCTCCGTCGTTGTACGCATTAACGAATTCATCGATCAAGCCATCGCGCGTCCAAGTTTCGTGATCCTCCAAATAAGCTCGTAATGGGTCGGCGCACGCGACCATCTTGTCGCCGGTGGCGAAACCCAATCGACCAGTCGGGCAACCGAATGCGCCTAGCTTAACACTGGGAAAGTCCCGCTGCTGCATCTGCCGAACCTGGCGAACAAAATCGGTCATGTACCGCGAGCGAAATCGCACCCATTCGGCGTCGCCATTGGGAATTTGGTGCGGATCGCGTCCGGTTTCTTTCTTGAAGGCTTCGACGACCGGCTCGTCATAGGTGCAATACCAGACACCCTGATCGTCGAAGTGCGGCGTACAGCCCACGCCGGGTGTGCTGCACATGCTCTTGACGAAATCGAAGTACAGGCCGTCCGGTTGATGCTCCAGCACCTCGCGCACCAAAGCGATGCGATGCTCGACCGCTGGTTGAATGCCCCACGAGAAGCGGCATGGTGAACTCTTACCGTCGCGGTTGCGCGTGAGCCATTCAGGATGTTCAAAAGCAATGCGGCTGATCTGCCCGACCGCGCCGTGGTCTTCGGCATGCTCGTGCCAGCAATAAAATTCCAGTCCAAAGTGCTTGGCCCAGTGGATTCCACTGGTGATCGAATCAAACTGACTGAAATCAGCCGAGCCTTTGATCCAGCCGTCAGGCATGGGACGGCCTTGGTTCAAAAAGTCCTGAACATGGTGCTGTTCCATGAACCGTTTGGGATCGCGGATAAACTCCTGGGCCGGGTTGGTCACCTTGCTGGGATAGCACGCCTGGCCGCAACCGTCGGTGGTTCGCCAATACACGCGCGAAAACCCGGTGTCTTTCATCCGCTTGAGGATGTAATACACGCCTGGATCGCCCCATGCCCCGCGGAAGATCGCCCAATCGCCCAGTGTGACCATCGCGCTGAATTTCATTTTCTTGTTGCCCGACGCTGTGGATGCTTCTTCGGCACACGCCGATGGCGCCACCGATGTACCCAGCGCGGCGCCGACGCCGGCTGCGCCGGCCAGCGTCACAAACGCGCGGCGAGAAAGGTCATTAAGCATGTTTGGTCTCCTGTTGTGGTTGAGGCACGCCTGTAAACTCGACGGCTTTCTTACTGCCGACTCTTGTCCAATTGGTCCTTTAGAGGCTGATAAACGTACTCGCCCAGTACCGCGATCGTCCCGCGATCGGATTGATCTCGGGCGACCCGCGCAAACGCCTCGATGGTCTCACACGCAATTTGTACGGCTTTCTCCGCTCGGTCGATAACCTCGGCCCGGCGATCGGCGATGACCTGAGCGTCGCCCGATGATTGTGCCTGCTTTAGCCGTTCCTTGGCGGAGGCGAGCGTCCGCGCTGCTTCAGCACAATCGAAGTATCCAGCGCCAAACTGAAGGCGCCCCATCCAGTACGCGGTGTACGGCTTGCCGCGGTCGGTGGATTTTTCATGCGCTGCGCGGGCCGCCGCCAGCGCCCGGCGATAATGCTCGCGCCACTCCACCAAATGCGCCGGCAGCGGTTCGGCCCGTAAATGTTGTTCGATCATCCCGCGACCGACGGGGAACGTCAGCCCCATGCCCTGCTGATTGAGTTTTACCGTGACAGTCTCCAACTCGGCGAGCATGGTCAACAGATCTGGCAGCGCATCTGAGCCAGAGACGGCTGTGATCTGATCGCGATAAACACTTTCTGGTGTCGCCTCGTCGTCCCAAGATCGCTTGGCGATGAACGCCACACATGGATCGTGATCGCTGATGAGCCAATACCGCGTGGAAAAGCCCGCCCAGCCGTTGTCTTGCATGTGATCGGCAATCGTCGCCAACGAACCCGTGTTGAGCATCGGCAATAGCCCGACGTTGTCGTCGTGGAGCGTAAATATTAAGTTGTGTCGCATCGGACTGCCGCGGCCGAGTTCGAATCCCCCCGGGCGATTCACGATCCGGTCGGGTGTGTAATCCAGCAGATTCAACGTCTCGCTGCCGGGCGGCAATGCGTGGGGCAGCACGGGCAACACTTCCTCGGCCATCGAGTTGAACATGATCCGCGCATCAGGGCGCGCCGTCTTCGCCAGGACGTTTTGCTCGCGAATCAGTTTGTCGATAAGGTAGAGCGCCACGATGTTGCTCTTGACTTCATGGACCGCCCGTTCCAATCCGCCCGCGTAGCCGTGCCGATTGCTCGCCGCCGTGATCATTTGCTGCACGGGAAACCGCGACTGAAGATCGTACTTACCGTCAAGGGTTTGCCAGGCGCGCTCATAGCCGTCGGTCCAATGGGGGATTTCCGGCAAGCCGGGGGCCAGAAAATCGACTTCGGGATAAGTGTCCACGGTCGCCTGCAACACGGCCACCGAAAGTGCTTGCAATTTGGGATCGTCGATCGGCTGACCGGGTCCGGGAGTTACCGACAAGTTGCCCAGTCCGGCGTAGATCACGCGGTGATCTTGCAGCAGCGGGGCGAACTCCTTGGGGCATTCAGCCAAATTGACGCTCATGGTCACCTGCATGCCGCGACTCCTGGCGTGCCGTAAGATTGCTTGCACGTGACGCTGCCCTGCTTCAGCCGCCGCTGCATAGTCGCCGCCGCGCGGCAAATCGGGATTCCACCACTCGGCGATGTCGCCAAAAAGCCGACGGCCCGGCATATCGTCACTGATGGGGTAGTGAAAGTCATACCACAACCAGGCTTGCTTTCGCTCAATGCCATTGTGTTTGAGGTCGATAAACGGTTGCCACGGATAAACGACCGCGTAAATGCGATTGAACTTCAACTTTGCCAGTTGATCGAGCACGGGGCGATAGTCGGCGATACCCCACGATTCCGGCCCGCAAGCAAAGTCATTGATCACCCGCCACTGGCGCACGGGAAACTTGGGTTCCATGACGATGTCGCTTTCCGGCAAGCGAAACAGGCCGGGATTCTCAGGAAGCACATCGCCGTGCAGCAGATAGCGAACGCCCCATCGCTCGACCAGTTCATAGACGGCCCACAGCGTTGCCACCGGACTGCCGCCGCCAACGATCAACGCTGGCTTGTCATTGAGAGTCGTTCGCTTCAGGACGATGCCTTGTTCGCTGATTTTGGGCCAATTTTCGGATCCAGGCAATTCGGCGATGGCCGGGTTGGTGGCCGGTGAGCCGATCAACAGCACGATTTCGGCATTCGTGGAAACTGCTTTCGAGGGTTTCGTCTCAACCTTGAATAATTCGCGGATATAGTGACACAACTGCTCGGCCGCGTGCTGTTCGAGCGGATCGAGTTGTTCAGCCGTGACGACGGAAACTCGAGGCTGTTCATCCGCCCATGCATCGCAGGGTTCTAAGCGTGCAGAAATGGCGACAAGCAGGCAAATAGGTCGCAGTAGTTTCATGTCTGGTAGGACAAAAGCTGGTCAATTGTCAGTCAAGTTGCGGATGATGCAAGGGTATTCCCCGTGCGCCGACGTCGCCGAAGCGATGAATCTGCATCGCATTGAGCGAAGCGGCAACCAGAATGTCGCGTCGCGTCCCTGGCCGACCCGGTCGCCAGTCGCCAACAGCTTATCGACGATCAGCGGCTCTTCCAGCTTGGCATGAGGAAAATCAGGACCGCCATCGTCCCTATTCTGTAATCGTTTCTCCACCGGCGTATGTGCCCATCGCCGAGAAAACAATCATGTTGATCGCTTCTTCGATGAATCGTACCGAGCCGTCGGCCAGAAGGAACTGGGACCCGCCAGTGTGCTGGCTGCGAAAACCACATCCGGTGAGGAAGCCCGTTGCACCCTGGGCCTTACTCATATTGATGCCATACACCGTGCCCGTCACGCACCAGGGTGCCATCCAATGAGCGACTTCCACACAGCCTTCAACCGTGTAATCCTTCGGTGCGTAATACGTCTCGCCGACCAAGATTGTCTTCGATGTGCCGTCGATAACCTTCGAAACCTTGAGGGCATTAGGATAGCCGGTGAGGATCCCCAGCGATTTATCTTTCCTCTGGCAATAAGCGAAGTGGCTGCCGCCGTTGACCGTGGCGTGCAACCCGGTATCGCAAGGGCATGCGCCGCCTGCACACAAGCCGCACGATTCAACCGCCGGGCCATGCCCCCAATGCGAAATATTCCCCGCGCAACCGCGATAACTCGACACGGCAGCAATTCCGTCCGTGGGACCGGCGGCCCAGTAATTCACCTGGACATCGGTCTTGAGTTGTGGCCCTGTTTCACTGGGACAGTAATAAATTGGCAAGATCGCTTTTTGTTGCGGCAAGGGAGCCCACAAGTCGCGAAGCTGAAATCGCTGCGTTGCGTTATTTGGCGTAGATGAAGCTAGCGCCACCGACGGTATCTTATCGAACAGCGATTGTTCTTCGATAAAGGGCAGAATCAGGATTCGCCAATTATGCCCAAGCAGGGGCGGGCTGCTGCCGCCACGACAATTGCCTTCATTGTAACCAGCCCCGTACGGAAAGACGCGGTGTGCCGAAAGGTAGTTATGAAATCCCAGCCCGATCTGTTTGAGGTTGTTGCTGCACGACATCCGCCGCGCCGCCTCGCGCGCCGCCTGCACCGCCGGCAGCAACAGCGCCACCAGCACGCCGATGATGGCAATCACGACCAGCAGCTCCACCAGCGTGAAACCAACGCGCTGTATCTGTTTCATAAAATAGCCTCCAACGTTGACAGCGTTGAACTCCAAGGCACAGGGTCAGCGGCGTCGGCGCGCCACGCCAGCAAACGCTAATCTTTCAATTGCAACTGTACTACCGTCGGCTCGTC
Source organism: Planctomycetaceae bacterium (assembly GCA_005773095.1). GTDB lineage: Bacteria > Planctomycetota > Planctomycetia > Pirellulales > PALSA-1355 > SXHT01. Next base: position 1,350 of record SXHT01000024.1, on the reverse strand, counting down.
ATTCACGGTGGCTGTCAGGTCAGTGGTTTGATGATCAAAGTACTTCTTGGGCACGGCGGGAAATCCCACTCGCGGGGCGATCATGTCGGCGTCGAGCTTGGGATCGCGCGGACGATACGCGAAGACAGTTACTTTATACTCGCCCGGTATTGCGCCGTCCCCTTCGCTAAAGGTCGTCAGCGAAAATTGTCCCTCTGCATCGGCCTTGCCGCGTGCGCGGAAACCAGTGTTCAGGTCGGCCGGTACAAACACAACATCGCCGCCGGGTAGCGGTTGCCCGTTGTAAAGCACGGTGCCGTTGACTGGCACTCGCCGCGGCTTGCCATCGCCGCAGCTGCTTAGCAATAAGCAGCTCAAGCCAATCAGGGTTAAACAACGTCGTGCAATCAACAATCCAACCGCCTCCTTTTTATGAACGCCTGCAAAAGCCCGCAAGGCTCAGCCGTCGCGCATGCCAACGGCTGAGCATGCGGCTCTTTCGCGCACGTATATACACAACATCAATTTCGACGACGGCGCCATGTTACCAGCCCCGCCAAGCCACCGAAACCCAGGAGTAAAATGCTCGACGGTTCGGGAATTTCCTGGACCAACACATCGTCGATCGCGATGCCGGTTGTGAACTGCTGGATCGCTAAACGGCTCAGCGCCGAAAACGTGTTGCCTCCCACAAAACTGTGACTCAACGTCGTCACTCCATCCGTGACGGAAAACAAGGCCGTATTGGTATCAATGTCGAGTTCAATTTTGACGTCCACGGCGACGTCCGTGAGCTGGCCCCCCGCACCGATATGCAAGATCGCCGCGTCATCGCCTCCTCGAATGCCGCGGCCGTCGATCCGCCAGTTTCCGGATGACATACCTATATAGGCGCCTGCGTTGTTAAAGCTTTGGCCTCCATTCACGGTCGGATCGGCCAATCCGATCCACGAGTCATTGCCACCTGCAGGCGCAAACATTTTCGCGGTCAAAATGTACTTGGTTCCCGGCGCACCGCTGGGACCCGTAATCGGCACGGTTGCAACACCGGTAGAGCCGCCGCCATCGACCGCCGAAGTCGCTGCGACTGCCAGGTCCGGCCCCAGCGGAGTCGTGGCCTGAACAAGGAATACACCACCGGGATTGCCGGTGAAATTGTAGGGCGCTGCCAAAATCGATTGGCCCGCGATTCCCGCCGCCCAATCCTGGCTGTAGATGATAACCGCTTGCGCGCGGTCAGCAGTGCCAACACCGATCTCGCGACGCTCGTCGCTCGTGCGCTAATCCAGATGTACTGGGACAACCATCGCCGTCCCATCCGGACCTACCGTCGCCGCGTGGAGAGTCATTTCGCGATTGAAGGTGAAATTG
>SXHT01000176.1 GCA_005773095.1 Planctomycetaceae bacterium | reverse complement strand
CGACCTTGAAGTTCGTCCCGAGTTCGACATGCCCAATTGGAAGGGGCTGAAGATCGAACGGCCGAAGAAAGAATTGACCAACAAGGACGTGGATGCCCGCTGCGAGGAACTGTTGAGCAAGTACGGCCGACTGGTGCCTTTTGACGGCGTGGCCTCAAGCGGCGACTATCTCACCTGCAATCTGACATTCAAGCATGGCGAGCAGGTGATTTCGGAGAGTAAGGAAGAAGTTATTCGGATTCGGCCCGTGCTAAGCTTCCGCGACGGCAAGATCGAACATTTCGACACGCTGATGAAGGGTGTGAAGGCGAACGAAACACGCGCCGGCGAAGCCAAGCTGACCAGCGACGCACCGAACGAACGCCTGCGCGGCAAGACCGTGAGCGCGGTGTTTGAAGTGCTGGAGGTGAAGAAGCTGAAGCTGCCCGATCTGACGCCGGAGTTTCTCAAAGACATGGGCTTTGAAACGGAAGCGGACCTGCGGAGGGGGATCCAAGCTGATTTGGAGCGGAAGCTGGCATACTATCAGCAGCAGCGTGCCCGGCAGCAGGTGACGGCCCTGCTGACCGAAAGCGCCACATGGGAGCTGCCGCCCGATTTGCTGCGACGGCAAAGTCGCCGCGAGCTGGAGCGTGCGATCATGGAACTGCGCCGCGCGGGCTTTAGCGATAACGAGATTCGAGCTCACGAGAACGAGCTTCGCCAGAATAGTGCGGTTTCCACTGCGAAAGCGCTTAAAGAGCACTTCATCTTGGAGCGCATTGCGGAAGACGAGAAGATCGACGTGGAACAGGCCGATTACGATGCCGAAATCGCGTTGATCGCAATGCAGAGCGATGAAAGCCCACGGCGCGTTCGTTCGCGGATTGAGAAGGAGGGCATGATGGACGCGCTGCGAAACCAAATTGTCGAACGCAAGGTGATCGAAACTGTTTTGAAATGTGCGTCGTTCAAGGATGTTGCGTTGGAGCCGGCAGAGGATACCGCTGAGGCCATCGATAGGGCCGCCGGAGGCGAGGATCGCGAGGTGGATATTCCGGAAGCCAAGTTCGGCAACGCGGCACAGCCGCTGCCGACGCCAATGCCCAATCCGCAGTAGCGCGGCAAGGTTGGCGGTTCCGCCGTGAGGCGGAGGACCGACGTGCCGGCTGTTGGCGGGACTACGAACGTTCTGCTAGCAAGACGTTTCCCGCCCCATTCTGCCGTTTGCCCAATCGCTTCAGTCGCATACAATTCCGCATCCCAAAAAGTGAGCGCGAAGGGGTCGCGGCGTGGGTTGGTTGGGGTTCCGCCCTCAGGCGCTGATCTGCATGCCGCCTGAAGGCGGAACTCCAACCAACCATCTCGACCTGATTAACGTAAGGAATCCGCATGTCTTATCGCGACTACCAGCGCCAGCGGCAGATGACGCTGGGCGACCTGTTGCTCGAGAACCGCATCATCCTGTTGCAAGGCGAAATCCACGATGGGAACGCCAATGAGTTGGTGATGAAGCTCTTGTATTTGCAGAGCGAGAACCGTCGCAAGCCGATTCATTTTTACATTAATTCGCCCGGCGGCAGCGTGAGCGCCACGCTGGCGATTTACGACACGATGCAGATCAGCTCCTGTCCGGTGGCAACCTATTGCATCGGTCTGGCGGCCAGTGGCGGTGCGGTGCTATTGGCCGGTGGTGGCAAGGGCAAGCGGTTCGCACTGCCAAACTCCAAGGTCATGATTCATCAACCTTACGGACAGGTCGGTGGACAAGTGTCGGACATTGAGATCCAGGCCGACGAGATCCTCAAAACCCGGCAAGTGCTCAACAGGATTCTGGCTTCGCACACCGGCCAGTCACTGGAACGCATCAGTAAAGACACCGACCGCGACTATTACATGACGGCTGAAGACGCGAAGGCTTACGGCGTCGTGGACGACATCCTCACCAGGCCGCCGGTCGATCCGGAGGCCGATGACGACAAGGATTCGTAGGACAGGTGATCCCGCCCAACGTTGCCCAGCTGAACAAGACTTCCTCTCAGGCCAGAAAGCCTGACCAATCAACATGCCCCTGATCCCCTACGTCATCGAAAAGAGCGGCCGCGAAGAGCGGGCGATGGACATCTACAGTCGCCTGCTCAAGGATCGCATTATCTTTCTCGGCTCACCAATAAACGACGAAGTGGCAAACTCAATTGTCGCCCAGATGCTGTTCTTGCAGTCGGACGATCCGAAAACGGACATTCATCTGTACGTCAATTCGCCCGGCGGCAGCGTCTCGGCGGGCCTGGCGATTTACGACACCATGCAGTTCGTCACCTGCGACGTTTGCACCTACTGCATCGGGCAGGCGGCGTCGATGGGAGCGGTATTGCTTACTGCGGGCACGAAGGGCAAGCGGCACGCACTGCCCAATGCGCGGATCATGATCCACCAGCCCCTGGCCGGTATGGAGGGGACGGCGGAAGAAATCATGATTCACGCCAAGGAGTTCAAGAAGGTGAAGCAGAGGTTGAACAACATTCTGCTGAAACACACGGGGCATCCGCTGGATCAGATCGAAAAAGACACCGATCGCGATCGCTTCATGTCGGCCGAGGAATCTTTGGAATACCGATTGATCGATCGCGTCATCGACCGCATGGAAGCCAAGCTCACTCCGCAGGAGTGATCCCGATGAACGGCAAGGCTTGCCCGCTGTTGGGCGGCCCCTGGTTGTTCCGTCTGCACGGAGGCAGGCATGAACAGCAACACTCAAACGAGCTTATCCACCGTGCTCGCGGCATCTGCCGCGCTGCTCTGCGCCCTTGCGCCTGGCTGCAAGAGTGACGGCGGCTCGCAGGAGCTTTTGGAACGCGAGCTGCGCTGCCAGGAAGACCGCATCTACCAACTCGAAGACGAGCTGGACGAAATGGGTCGCGCCCTGGAGTCGTCGCGCCGCGAGAACCAATCGATCAAAAAGGAAATAGCCGGCGGCGACAGGGGGCCCGGCTCAACGGCCGTAACCGCACCGCCTGCCATCGAAGCTCCGTCCCTCGAGGCGCCGAAGTTCGAGTTTGTGCCCAAATTGAAATCGACGGAGCCGCTTGAAGCAGCGCCAAAGCTTCACGACGAACCACTCGATGAAGCCCCGCGATTCGAGTCGCCAAAACCGAGCGGGCCCTCGGCCGGCAGCAAGGAGCCCGGCCTGTTGTTGCAGCAGGCATCGAAAAGCGTTCGCCTGACCGGCGAGGCCAGCCGGATTACGCGGCTGGCTCTTAACCGGCAACTGACGGGCGGATGGAACATCGACGGAAAGCAGGGGGATGAGGGGATTCTTGTGTCCTTCGAGCCGCGCGACGCTCAGAACAAGCTGGTCGAAGCCACAGGCGATGTATCCATTGTCTTGCTGGACCCGGCTCAGACTGGCGCGGCCGCGCGCGTTGCCCGATGGGACTTTGCGGCGGACGAAGCGGCGCTCAAGTTTCGCAAGGGGCCGCTCGGCCGCGGCATGCAGTTCGAACTGCCGTGGCCCAGCAATCCACCGACGAGCCGGGACCTGCGACTGTTCGTGAGGCTGGCAACCCCCGATGGCCGCAAGGTGGAAGCCGACGCGAAGATTCGGGTCACCTTGCGCGACGGCTGGTCGGCGAAAACTGCACCCCATCATGAGCCGACGCCCACTTCGGCGGCCGAACCGGAGCCACGCCCCGCAAGTCGCCTGGTCGCAAGACCACGACGGGGGAAAAGTTCCGGCTGGGCACCGAATCGGTAGGATGGATTTCCCATCCCTCCTCTTTCAATAGTCGACGCGCAAACGGATTGAAAATCCGTCCTACTTGTTCAGTGCACGCGTTGCCCTGGTCGAGCGCCGCTATCGGGGCTGAGCAGGTAGATTTCCGTGCCGCCTGCACCAGCGGCGCAGACCATGCCTTCGCTCAAACCGAACTTCATTTGCCGTGGCGCCAGATTGGCGACTATGATCACCAGCCGGCCGACGAGCTGGTCCGGCTCGTATGCGCTCTTGATGCCGGCGAACACCTGACGCGCCACGTCGCCGCCCATGCTGACTTTGAGCTTGAGCAGTTTCTTGGCATCGGGCAGGTATTCGGCCTCGATGATGCGGGCCACGCGCAGATCGACCTTCGCAAAATCGTCGATCGAGATTTGCTCGGCGAGCAGGGGCTCGGCGGCCAATGCCTCCGGGCCGTCGGTGGCGATTGCGGATTGCCGATTGCCGATTGCCGATTGCGGGGCGGATTCGCTCATGGATTGGTACTCCTGTTTGCTGTCCTGGATCATGGCTTCCATTTGCGCCGGCTCGACACGCTTCATCATGTGAGTAAACCGGCTGACCTTCGTGCCCTCAAGCGGCTGCTTTGTTTCATCCCAATGCTGAATGGGCTTATTCAACAAATCCTCCGTTTGCTTCTTTAGGCTCGGCAGCACGGGGGAGAGATAGACGACCAGTTGTCGGAACAGATTGAGCGCCACGGTGCAGACCTGCTGCATTTGTCCGGCGCGGCTGGCGTCCTTCTTGAGCTCCCACGGCGCGGCGCCGGCCACGTATTGATTCGCCTTGTCGGCCAGCGCCATGATCGTGCGCATGGCCCGGTTGTAATCACAATGCTCGTAAGCGGCGGCGATATCATCACCTGCCGCGGAAAATTCCTGAAACAATCCGGCGTCGTCCGGGTATTTCGCAGTCAATCCGGTGGTCTCGACGAACCTGGCGGTCCGACTTGCCAGATTCACAATCTTGCCGATCAGATCTGAGTTCACCTTCATGACAAACTCATCGCGGTTGAGATCGAGATCATCAATGCCATTCGACAACTTGCTGGCGTAGTAGTAGCGCAAATAGCTCGGATTAAGCTGGTTGAGATACGTGGCGGCTCGCACGAAGGTCCCCTTGGTCTTTGACATCTTTTCACCATCGACCGTTAAGAAACCATGAATGTGGACGCGCGTGGGCAACTGGAAGCCCGCGGCTTTAAGCACGCCCGGCCAGAACAACGTGTGAAAATACATGATGTCCTTGCCGATGAAATGGTGGATCTCATGGTTGCCACTGATATCCTGCCCCGGCTTGCCTCGCGCCCACCAATCTTCGAACTTCTCGCCCGTGTTAAGACACCAGTCGCCAAGGGAGCCCATGTAGCCAATCGGCGCATCGAACCACACGTACCAAAAGTTGTTGGGGAATCCCGGGATTTCGAAGCCGAAGTAGCGTGCTGGTCGAGACACGTCCCAGTCGCGCAGCGGCTCGCCAAGAAACTGGCCTTTCAGGTAGTTGGCCACCTCCTCTTCGAGGTGCTTGCCGGATTGCGTCCAATGCTCGAGAAAAACTCGCTGCTTCTCGATGCGAATTAACTTGTGCACCGCATCGCGCATTTCGGGTGTCGCGCCCGACAACGTGCTCTTGGGATTCCTGACTTCCATGGCCGAATAGGTGCTGAAACACTTATCGCAGCTATCGCCATATTGGTTCTCCGCGCCGCATTTGGGACATCCGCCCTTCACAAACCGGTCGGCAAGAAAGGTCTTCTCGACCGGATCGTAAAGTTGAGCGACGTTCGCCTCCACGACCATGTCTTGATCGAGCAACCCGCTCCATACCTGACCGCATAACTCCCGGGTGGTTGAACTGTGCGTGCTGCCGTAATGGTCGAACTCGATTTCGAAACCGTTGAAGTCACGGATGTGGGCTGCGCGCATGTCGGCGATCAGGGCTTCTTCGCTCCGGCCCTCTTGCCGGGCGCGGATCATGATGGCCGTGCCGTGCGTGTCGTCGGCGCACAAGTAGATGCAGCGCTGGCCGCGCAACTTCTGAAAACGCACCCAGATGTCGGTTTGAATGTACTCGACCAGATGCCCCAGATGGATGTGGCCGTTGGCGTAGGGCAAAGCGGCCGTGACCAGAATCCGGCGTTGACTCATGCCATTTCTCTTGTGCTAGCAAAGGACGCATTGTAACGCACAGCGACAGTGGCCGGGAGGCTCTCCCGGCGGGAACTCCACCTTCAGGCGGCCCGGCGAAAGCCACCCCACGGCGATGCTCCAGCACTTCGGCATGCGACGTGCATTGGCCCTCTCTGACGTTTCGAACACGCAGAACTTCGCCGCGGTTCTCCGCCGAAATCGATTGCTAGCGTCCGCCGGACAAATTTTGCGATTGTAAGAATTGGAAGAAATGACAACACTCTTGCAACCTCGGGCAATACCCGAGTTCACACAAGCCAGGGAAGAACGCGCTTACGAATCGGCAATGAGCCCGCTTGGCAGGACGCCGGGCGTACGTTAGCGCGAAGGCAAGCACGTGTGAGAACGCCTTTTTCCAAGGAGGGAAAAATGGTCTCCGTAGCTCTTGCGGCCGTACTTGTTGCAGTCTCAGCGTCCAGCGACCCTGTCCTCTTGGATTTCACGGCGCCCTGGTGCGGCCCTTGTCGCTCGATGGAACCCGCGTTGGCCCAGCTCTCGGCCAGCGGTTATCCCATCCGCAAGGTCAACATCGAACAACAGCGCGAGCTGGCAAACCAATTCGGAATTAACCAAATCCCCTGCTTCGTGCTTGTGCAAGGCGGTCGGGAACTTGGCCGCATCGTCGGACCCGCGAGCACCGCTGAGCTGCGAAGTCTCTTCAGCAAGGCAAGTCAATACAATTCAACGAACAACGTGCGCGGACAATCACCTGAAGAACCGTTACGCCGCATTGCACCCAATAGCGCCGGGCATCAGCGCCTGCTGGGGGACGGCACGCTGCCGCTGCAGACGGCACTGCTCAACGACGCTCGACCACCCGCCCGAACAATGCCCGTTGCGAATCCCTCACCCGATGCGGCCAATCCGTTTCGTCGGGCGAGTTCGCTCGGCGACCAGCGCGACACGCCCGGTTCGACAAGTCGGCCGCAATCAGCTGGGGGCGCCAAGGATCTGATTAAGTACGCCGCCCGGCTCAAGATCGAAGACCAAAACGGATCGTCGTATGGGACAGGCACGATCATTGATGTCCGTGGCGATCAAGCACTGATTCTCACCTGCGGGCACATCTTCCGTGAATCGCGTGGCCAGGGAACCGTATTCGTCGATCTGTTTGTGCCGGGCGCCCCAAAGAAACTTCCGGGCCGTGTCGTGAGCTTTAATCTGGAGCGCGACGTGGCCCTGGTGAGTGTGCGCCCCGGCGTGCCGATAGCACCGGCCCGTGTCGCTCAAGAAGGTTATCACTTTCAGAATGGCGACCAGGTGCTTTCGGTGGGCTGTAACAATGGAGCCGAGCCAACGGTCGAGGAGTCGCAAGTCATCGCCATCGATAAGTTTGTCGGTCCGCCCAATGTGCAAGTCGCCGGACAGCCCGCGCAGGGGCGCAGCGGCGGCGGGCTGTTTACCCCGGACGGCACGGTCATCGGCGTGTGCAATGCGTCAGATCCGAAGGACGACGCGGGTCTTTACGCGGCAGCAGCAGCCATACATCAGGAGTTGGATGCGGCACGGCTGTCGAGTATTTATCGGAATTCGGCCGCCTCAAGCGAGCAGCTTGCCGAGAGCGAACGAGAGACCCCGGTCGTGCGCGGCGCGTCGCCCAGCGCCCCGGGACTGCAATCGCCGGCCGGCAGCTCTTCAGGCGCACCTCCGATGACTGCCGCAGAACGAACGACGGTCACGGATTTGCAGAATCGTTCGGATGCCGAAGTGATTTGCATCGTGCGGCCGCGCGACGGCGCCCAAACCAAGAGCGAAGTGATTGTGCTCGACCGAGCCAGCTCCGTATTCTTAGATCAGTTGGACGCCGAACGGCATTCGCAGCAATCGGGCCGTTTCACGTCGCTGGACGTTCGCCGCGCGGAAAATGATTGGCGAAAGACCCGATGAATAAAGGCCGAGGGATCCTGCCTCACCATCCTTCATCGGTCATCGTTCCGCCTGCTCAATCCGGCCGAACAGGTGGCCGCCGTGGTCTTTGCCGCTCCAGGTGCCCGCGTATTGATGCTTGTGAACCAGCACGCGGGCGGTGAACGTGCCCAGGCCAGGCACGGGTACATCGTCGAGCGTGATGACCGGGGTATCGCCCGACCAGATCACGCGCAGCGGCAACGGCAACGTCAGATCGTGGTCACCATATTGAATCCGCGTCTGGAATAGCCAGTAGTCGTCGTTAAGCTTATTGACCTTGGTAATCGAATACCGTTCCTCGGGCAGCCTGGTGTCGGGCTTGATCTCGCCGAGTGTGTAGTGGCCGACAAAAGTAGCGCCGGTCATCCTGTCCGCGAATTGCTTTTCCAGCTCCTCACGACCTGGAATGGCTTTTGCCGCAGGCGGCCTCGGTTCGTCCGCATGAACGGAAGTACCCATCAGGGTTACCATCGCAAGAAATACCATTCGCATGTTAGACTCCTCAAAAAACAGTCTCCCCTCTCTTCGCCGCGGTCCTAATGTCCGGCGTGCTGAAAGAGGGATTGGGTTGGATGGTTTGTGGGTGGGGTTCAGGAAGCTTCTTCCATTTCCTCTTGCAGCACGCACCAGCGGCGTTCGGCGGCTTCCAACTGGGCAACAATCTTCGTCCATTCGTTATGCAGCATGAGCGCCTCGGCCGGGTCGGTCGAAACCTGCAGCCGGCCGTTGAGCTCGCGCTTCTGCTCGTCTAGCCGAGCAATGGTGCGCTCCAGATTGCCGATTTCCTTACGTGCGGCTCGCACATCGCGGTGAGTTGGTTTACCGGGTTTGGCGCTCTTGGCCGCCGTCTTCGCGGCGGCTGGCGATTTTGACATTCGCAATTGCTCTTCACGCTCGCCGTCGTCGATTTCCTTATTTACGGAGTACACGTAGGCATCGTAATCGCCACGATAGTTGGTCACGTGAGCGTCGCGCACCTCGACCACGCAGGTGGCTACGCGGCTCATGAATTCCCGATCGTGGCTGGTAAAAATCACGGTGCCCTTGTAAGCGATCAGCGCCTCCGCAAGTGCCTCGACCGTATCGACATCCAAATGATTGCCCGGCTCATCGAGCACCAGCACGTTGTATTGACTAAGCAGCAGACCCGCAAGACAGAGCCGGGCCCGTTCACCGCCGGAGAGCACCGAGATGCGTTTGTGAATGGCCTCGCCGCGGAACAGCAAAGCGCCGGCCAGATCGAGAATCGCCTGATCCTTGCTGCCCGGCGCGGCGTTGTACTCCAGGTATTCCAGCACGGTCTTGTCGGCCGGCAAACTGCTGTAGACGTGCTGTGCATACGTGCCGATCTGGCAACCATATCCCCAGCGCACTTCGCCGGCGAGCGGCGGAAGAGAATCGACCAGCGTGCGCAGGAACGTTGTCTTGCCCTGACCATTGTCGCCGACAATCGCGGCACGCTGGCCGTGTTCGATTTCCACATCGACGAGAGAAGCCACGATTCGCTCCGGGTAGCCGATTGAGAGCCCCCGGCAGCGCACCGCCGGGCCTTTGCGCGGTTCGACTTGCGGCGCGCGAATTCGGGCCGTGGCTTCTTCGCCGTCCACCTCGATCAGCTCAAGTTTTTCGAGCTGCTTGCTCTTCGATTTGGCACGCGTGGCGGTGCTGGCACGGGCTTTGTTCTTGTCGATGAATTCCTGCAGATCCCGCTGCTTCACCCGCACCGCGGCGTTGACCCGGTCATGATGCTCGCGGCGTTCGCGCTGGTTCTGCAGAAAAGCGTCGATCTTGCCCGGATACATCGTCAGTTTACCGCGGGTCAGATCGAGCGTCTGGCTGCAGGTGGCTCGCAGAAACGCGCGGTCGTGCGAAACAATCAGACAAGCCTCGCGAAAATGCCGCAAAAAATGCT
>SXHT01000023.1 GCA_005773095.1 Planctomycetaceae bacterium | reverse complement strand
TCGTGCACATGGGACTAGCGGAAGAGTAGCCGTTCACGGGCCGGGAGAGGGGGATAGGCACATTTTCCCGGGAAACACGTAGGACAACCTCCTGACAGAACGATGCACCTCTCGTGAATTCGCCGGGAAAATGAGCCAGTCCCCGGCCCGTGAACGGTTACGCGGAAGAAAAAACTCGATGATCCGGGTCTCGTGAGCGGGTTTGCCCGCGGGGAGTGCCGCGCCATACCGCGACCAAGGCTGCTGGCTAAGCGTTTTGTTGTCTCGCCAATCGCGCCGCGGTGACGATTGCCGCGACCATGCCGCTGGACTCCACCCGACCCTGCCATGCCTTATCGAACGCGGTGCCGTGGGCAACGCTCGTGCGAATGATCGGCAACCCCAGCGTTACATTCACCGCATCGTGCATCGCCAGTAATTTGATCGGGATGTGTCCCTGATCGTGGTACATGGCCACCACGCCGTCGAACTCGCCGTCACGTGCTCGGGCAATCAGGGTATCGGCGGGAAGGGGGCCGCTCGCGTCGATGCACTGGCGAACCACTCGTTCGACGGCGGGCCGGATCAGCAATTGCTCTTCGTTGCCAAACAGTCCGTCCTCGCCCGCATGCGGATTCAGCGCGCAGACACCAATCCGCGGGCGTGCCAGGTGAAGCCGGTGCAAGAAGTCGTCGAGCAGAAGCGTCTTTGCCACAATCTCTTCGACCGTCAAGCCGGCAAAGACATCGCGCAGCGCCTTGTGCAGGGTTACGTGGACAATCGCCAGGCCCTGGGCCGATCGAATGGCGGCGCAGGGGGGCAAGTACAACAGCATGGCAAACCGATCGACGCCGCATAATTCGGCCAGCAATTCGGTGTGGCCCGGATAGCGATGACCGGCCAGCCACAGCGCGCCTTTGTGCAACGGCGCCGTGACGACGCAGGCTATTTCGCGGGCAATTGCCATCCTGGCCGCCGTCACCAGCGAGTCGTACGCAGCCTGTCCGCCGCGCGCGTCGACAAGGGCAGGGGCCATCGCCAGCACATCGTCGCACACGGCCTTAAGGCAGGGAATTTGCTCAAGGGAAGGCTGCGCCTCCATCGGTGAAGTGATCGCTCGCACTTCTCCTGGAAATCCCATTCCTTGCGCCGCGCGGCGAAGAATCTCCGGATGACCGACGACAAACGGACGGCAAGAATCATGGATCGAGGCATTTCGCCAGGCGCCGACGATCGCCTCAGGCCCGATTCCCGCGGGATCGCCCATCGTGATGGCTAGAAGTGGTCGGTGCATTAACGTATTTTAGCAGGACTCCTGACTCCTGCCTCCCGTTTATGACACGGATCTTCACCACGCTCGCCTGGTTCGCATTGCTGGCCGTCGCGGCGAATCTGTTCATTGGGCTGATGCTGGGGGACATTCGCACGCCGCCGGTGGCGCACGATACGTTGACCTGGGCCCGCGTGCATCGACTGGGGGGCGTGGCGGCGGCGCTGACCGTGGTCCTGGTGGAGAGCATCGTGGTGACTTACTTTGTCGGCACCAGCCGTTGGGTCAAGGAAGTCAGCGAAACGTACCATCTTGAACCCAGGTTCATCGCTGAATCGAATCGCCTCAAGCGGCGAACCTTTCCCTGGGCTGTGTTGAGCATGTTGGCGATCGTCGGGTTGATCGCCAGCGGCGGCGCTTGCGATCCCAGCACGGGCCAGCCCAACACCGAGACTTGGGTGACGTCGCATCTGATGGCGGCCTTTGTGGTGGTCGGCTTCATGGGCTGGTCCAGCGTCGTGGAGTGGAATAACATCCACGCGAATCAACAAGTCATCGGTGGTGTGCTGGCCGAGGTGAAACGCATCCGCGAGGAGCGTGGTCTGCCATAATGTCGTCCCGGCGCACAGGGACGACGTTAGGGTTCATGCGTGTGATGCACACTCGCCGGCGGCGTATGCGTGTGTCCCCGCGTCTCGGCCAACCCAATTGCCCATGCCAGCGCGACACCCGCCAAGAGCGCGGCCGAGAGTTTTGCGCGGTCATGGCTGTGAAACTGAAGCTCCGGCAATAAATCGCTTGTGGCGATGCACAGGAAAGCCCCACCGGCAAAACCGAGAGCCCGGCCCAAAAAAGCTTCGTAGCCCTGACCTGACCGATCGACGCCAAACATAAACAGCAACACTCCCAGGGGGAGCACCGCGGCGTAGGCAACGTTCACAAAGTGCCGTGCGCGGTTCGACCAGCCGCCCGCTCCCATCAACGTGCCGATCGAAAGCGAGTCAAACGGCTTATGCAAGAAGATGGCCAGAAAAGTGCCTAATCCGGCCAGCAGTGGCACCTGACCGTCGTGCTCTTCCACCGCCACGGCGGCCGCCAGGGCAATACCATCCACGGCGCTGTGCAATGCCAGACCAATAAACGCGCCGCCCCAGGAAAAAGCGTGGGCGGTCGGTGTGCTGAGATCGTGAGCAGGCGGGTGATCGTGATCGTCGTGCCCACATTGCTCGTGCTCGCCCGCGCCATCATCGGGTGCATCGTGATGGTGGAAATGGAAGAACCGTTCCAAAAAAAACATTAGCATGAAGCCGATCATCACCCACCACATGGTGACATCCATGTTGCCCAACTCGTAGTTGCTGTGCGGAATCATGTGCAGCAACCCGACGCCCAGCATGACACCCGCCACCAGACTGATCGCGACCTGCATCCGCGTGTGCGTGACGCGCACCAGCATCGGAATCCACCCGCCCGAAAGCGAAGCGAGCAAAATCATCGAGCAATAAATGACGAGCAGCAGAGCAGGGGACATCAGCGATACGTTGACAGAATGACGCGCAAATTCACTTACAAGGAAGTTGCAAGTATGGTGAGCAGTCGCCAATTCCGCAAGTCATGAAGCCCACTTAATGAGAGTTCACAGCTAGAGGGTTGTCGTCAGGTTGTCGAATTGCTTTACGAGGTCGTCTCGTGACGTCTTGTCCTGCTTCGCTTTGGTCGCCAGAGCCAATTGGCGCCGCCGCCACCATTCATCAATTGTATACGACGCACTGTGATGCGTCACGCAGTGATATACTCTGAGTTGTTTACTTGCGGAAGACAATCACTGGAAAGCGAGCGGTAGCCGAATGCGGGCTTGTGTTCAACGCGTGAGTGAGGCGAGAGTCACGGTGCACGGTGAGATCGTAGGCGAGATTGGCCGCGGAGTGCTGGTCCTGATTGGAATTGCGGCCGGGGATACTGATGCTGTAGTTCGAAACATGGCAGAGAAACTTGGCGGGCTGCGGATTTTTGAAGATGGCGATGGAAAAATGAACCTGGATTTGGCTGATGTTGGCGGGGCGATGCTGGTGGTGAGTCAATTTACGTTGCTCGGCGATTGCCGTAAGGGACGGCGGCCGAGTTTTATCGGCGCCGCGCCGCCGGAGTTGGCGGAACGGCTGTATGAGCGGTTCGTCGCCGAAGTGAGAGCGAAGGCAATCTCCGTCGCCACCGGCAAGTTTCGCGCGAACATGCAGGTTGCGCTCATCAACGATGGACCAGTGACGCTTCTGTTGGATACCGCGGACTGGTAAGTAGCAGGCACACTCCGTGTGCCGTAGCTGACGAGCGACTGAACGTTCGCTCGATCGGACGACCAACCGACGTTGTACCTCTTCTTTGCTCTGCCGCGACGGCACGACCCAAAGGGTACCCAGTCTGCCTGCCACTTTAGCGCTGATAAATCCAGCGGTCGTCATCAAACCGCTCGTTGCGATTGCGCGGCCGCGGATCGACGGTTTCTTGGCGCTCACGATCTTGCCAAAAGGGGTCGTTGCGATCGTAGCCGGCGCGTCCCCCCTCGACGGGTTGCGGCTCTTCAATACGGATCTCGCGACGCTCGAAGGTGCCGGAACGAGGAATCGCGCGCAGCCGTGGCAACTCCTCCTCGTCGCTCGGATTGCCCTGGATGCGGTCGATGAGCTTCTGCGCGATCATCCGAATGTTCTCGGTCGCCGGCGGGCTGTCGTACATCCAAATCGGATCGTGCAGCACCACGTAGGAGATTGCCACCAATTTGCCGTAGCAACTGAAGTTGGCCCACAGGTTGTCTCCCCAGAGCTTGAGCGCCGTGCCGAACGACTTCTTGAGCGCGATCTGCCCGCGCTTGACGCCAATCGACCAAATCTCGTCCAGAACCAGGTGCGACATGAAGCCAGCCGCCACCGACAGCGCCACAAAATAGCGCAGGTTCGTATCCTTGCGAGAATACACCAGAAATGCGATCTCCGTGGCGATCAGCGCCGCGGGCAGGCTGTGAAACATCCCCCGATGAACGGTGTACTTTTTCAGCAGCCAGCCAACGCCAAAACGCACGGCCAGATAGACGGCGCCGCCGGCAAGCACCATCGATTCCGGCGATAGTCCCAGCGTGCGCCACCGCGGAATCATCAGCATCGGCACCACGCACGCCGCGAAGGCCAGGCTCTCTCGCAGAGGCACGCCCGAGTCGCTGTCCAAGTCGGGCAGCATTCCGCTCACGCTGCACAAGGCACCCGAGAGCAAGCACACCCCTGGGGGCATGCCGGCGTAGAAATGACCGGCGGCGCCATAGGCGACTCCTAGCGATGTGCTGACCGTGATGTGCGTTTTGAATCCGGCCACAGGAGAAACGCGGAACGGGGCACCCAGGGGGCAACCAGGAACTCGGACCTTAAAAAGACAGGGGAGGGGACTGTAGGAGAAATGCCGGCAATAGTCGAGTGCAATTGACCTTTTTCGCCCTTCGACCACCGACTATACTCCCCCGCCATTGGCCCCCTGCCCGTTTGCCAGCAAGCTTAGTTCCTCGTCCCCAGTTCCAAAGATCGAGTTGGAATGATGCAACCCTACGACCTGTTCATGATCGTTGTGCTGGTGGGCGCAACCTTGTTTGGCGCCATGAAAGGCATGGCCTGGCAGATGGCGTCGCTGGGCTCAATTGTGCTCAGCTATTCGGTGGCGCTGAGCTTTAGCGAGTCGCTTGCGCCCGTCTTCCACGCGCAAGCGCCTTGGAACCGCTTTATCGCGATGTTGGTGCTGTATGTGCTGACCTCGTTCGCCGTATGGCTGGCGTTCCGCGTCGTTGCCGGCGCGATCGACCGGGTCAGACTCAAGGAATTCGATCGCCAGATCGGGGCCATTTTTGGAGCGGCCAAAGGTGTGCTGCTTTGCGTGGCAATTACCTTCTTCGCCGTCACACTTTCAGCCAACGCCCGCGGCTCGGTGCTCAAAAGCCGCAGCGGCGGTTACATCGCCCAACTGCTTACCAAGGCCGACGCGGTAATGCCCAAAGAACTGCACGACGTGCTCGATCCGTACATGAATCGACTGGAGCGCGGGCTGAACCCGGACGAACCCGACCCGGCCACGGCTGAGCAAGGAGACCTTCTGCGCGATACGGTCGGCCGTCAGGTCGGACGACGGATCGAGGAAGCTGGCGAGGCAGTTGGCGACACCTGGCGGGACCGATTCGGCGAGTCAGCGGAGGAGTCGGACGATCGAAGCTGGTTGGACCGGCGCCGCAGTTTCCGCGACGACTCAATCGACCGCGACGCCGACGTCGACCGCCCAGCCCTGCGGTAACGACCGGAAAAGATTTACCCGCTTCAAGCGACAAGGCGACATGGGACATCTTCGAAGCTACTTTCGCCGGAAAAATCGAGTTCTCAACCGAACATAAGAAACATTATCGGACGTTGGGGGGAGCCATCGCGTCCAGCCGGTTGGACTTCGTGGCATGCGCATCGCGCAGTGCGCGACGGCTACACGTGCCGCGCGCGACGGCTACAAAGGCCGCTCCAAGAACTGGCCCATCCGGCGGAATTTCTGGTAGCGGTTTTCGAGCAGCTTCTCGAACGGCATACCGACCAGCTCACGCAGCGACTTGAGCAAGTACATCTTCATCCTGGCGCCCATTTGGTGATGGTCCCGGTGGGCGCCGCCAAGCGGCTCCTCGATCACGTCGTCGATCACACCCAGGCTACTCAGGTCGCGGGACGTGCATTTAAGGGCCTTGGCCGCCTGCTCGGCGAACTGGCCGCTTTTCCAAAGGATGCCGGCGCAGCCTTCGGGGCTGATGACCGAGTAATAGGCATGCTCCAGCATGGCCACCTTGTCGCCAACACCAATCGCCAAGGCCCCGCCCGAGCCCCCTTCGCCGATCACCACGCAAATAATGGGGGTCTTCAGCCGGGCCATTTCGAACATTGACTGAGCGATGACCTGCGACTGGCCGCGTTCCTCGGCCCCCACGCCTGGATACGCGCCGGGCGTGTCGATGAAGCAGATGATCGGCAGCCCATACTTGGCGGCCAGTTTCATCTTGCCGAGGGCCTTACGGTAGCCCTCTGGATGCGCGCAGCCGAAATTACACGCCTGCCGCTCCTGCAATGTCTTGCCTTTTTGATGACCGACGACGAGCACTTTGTATTGATCGATTTTGGCGAAGCCGGCACGTATCGCGCGGTCGTCGCCAAAAAACTTGTCGCCAAACAGTTCCACGAATTCGTCGAACAAGAGTGCCAGGTAATCGGACGTCATTGGCCGATCAGGATGCCGCGCCACCTGCACGGTTTCCCAGGGGGAGAGGCCGCTGTAGATTTTCTTCTTCAACTCCGCCAACTCGCGGCGCATCCGCCGCACCTCCTCTTGTGCAGCGAGATCACCGGACGACCTGGCCTCGGTTTCGCGCAATCGCGATTCGAACTCGGCGATTGGCCGTTCAAACGTCAGTCGTTGATTGGCGGTGGACATTGTTCAGGCGTCAAGTCGCCGCCCTGCGCGGTTCGCGGACATACACTCGCATGCCGTGGAACAATAACAGAACGTCGTCCATCGACTTCGGGCGATCCTGGGGTTTCTTGGAAAGCAACCGCTTGATCAGATTGCCAAACGATTCCGTCACGTTCTTGTTGAACGCTTGAATCGGCGGCGGAGCGGCGACCAGATGTTTTTTGAGCAGCTCCTGCGTCGTCGATCCGGTGAACGGTGGTTTGCCGCCGACCATCTCGAACAGCATACATCCAAAACTGTAGATGTCGGCCCGTTCGTCGAGTCGCTGCCCGCGAATTTGCTCGGGCGACATGTAGCTGCGGGTGCCCTGCACCGGATGAAAACGGCTTGGTAGTCGCGGCCAAAACAAAGACGTCTTCTTCGTGGCAAGTGCGAAGTCGATAAGCTTTGTTTCGCCGCTGGGTTTCATCAGGTAGTTGTCGGGCTTGATGTCGCGATGGACCCAGCCTTGTTTGTGAAAGTACGAGAGCCCCTCAGCCGCCTGCGTAATGACCTTCGTGATGTGGACAGCAATCTCATCGATGCCGGCCTGCTGAATGATCATTTTGATGTTGGGCGCTTGAAACAACTCCATCACAAGATAGATATTTTTTGGGTCCCTGCCGTAGGCGTAGTGACGCACCACGCGCGTGTGGTTCAGCTTGTTGCCCACCTCAAACTCGTGCCGGAGAAATGCGACTTCCTGCTTGTCATTCATGTAATCCGACAACAGCACCTTGATGGCGTACCGCTTTCCCTCGCCGTCGTGGATGGCTTCCCAAAGCTGGCACGTCTTGCCAACGCGAAGCAAATTCAACAAGCGATACTTGCCACCCAGATAGTCTTGCGCCCTCAGCACGCGTCAGGTTCCTCAAGTACAACACGATCGCCAACTGGATAGGATACCCCGGATGGCAAGCAGCGGCTAGGGAAGTTCGCAAGTGGCAGGCACGCCGGCTGCGCCGTCCGCAGCCCAATGGTGAATTGCCATGCCCGCTGCGGCATGACCCAAAGGGTACCCAGCCTGCCTGCTACACGCGCTTCGCGGCTAACAGCTCTTCATACAGCTCGCGCAGTCGCAACGTCATGCTTTCATGGCGGAACTGCTCGGTGAATCGACGGCGTCCTTCGCTGCCGAGCCGATCGCGAAGTTCCGGCCGTTCGATCAACTCGCCGATCGCGTCTACCATCGGCTGGATGCTCTTCGGTGGCAACAGGTAGCCCGTCTCGCCCGCAAGAACGATCTCGCCCGCGCCATCGATGTCGTAACTTACCACCGGCCGTCCGGCGATCAGGGCCTGCGGCAGCACGCGAGCCAGGCCCTCGCGCAAACTGGCGTGAACCACAATGTCCGTCGCGGCCAGCAGGCCGGGAATATCTTCGGGAGGGGCGAGTCCGGTAAACTTCACGAACGGATCGAGCCCGCGACGATGCACCTGCTCGTGCAGTGGCGCGTCGAGGATTCCATCGCCGACGAACAAGAACCGGGCATGCGGATGCCGCACAACCACCCGCTCGGCGGCTTGAAGCACGTACTCATGGCCTTTCAGTCTGAACAATCGCGCGATCTTGCCGATGACGACGTCGCACGGTTTGTATCCCCAGCGCGCACGAACTTCTTCGCGAAGGCTTCCCGCCGCAAGAAACGGCTCGACTTCCATGCCGCTGTAAACGGTGACGAACTTACCGCGGGGCGCCACCTGCGCAGCGACCATAAGTTCGGTCATGGCGTTGGCCACGCTTACCAGTAGATCGCAGCGCGTGGCGGCGAATCTCTCCAACCAGCGAAACACCCCCCGCGCCCCCCTGCCCTGGTATGGATGAAACGGCGCCCCGTGCACCGTATGAACAATCGCGGGAACGTTGACCGCCGTGGCCGCCATGCGACCGAGCAATCCCGCCTTGCCGCTGTGGGTATGAACCACGTCGGGCTGAAATGAACGCAGCTCGTGTTTGATGGCACGGTAACTGATCCCGTCGCGCAGCGGATGAATCTCGCGGCGCAGCGCCGACACAACCACCACCGGAACACGATTCGCCTTCGCCCGTTCCAACAAACTGCCTTCCGGCCCCAACGGCGGTCCCGTGATCAGCACCACGTCGTCGCCGAAATCACGAATCAAGTCCTCGCACGTCAGCAAGGTATTTTCCTGCGCCCCGCCAAGAATCATTCGCGTGATGACATGGGCAATTCGCATGGGCAGGATCGTTTATCCTTGGTGGGGCATGGGAACAGGCGAAGCGTGGCTCAATGCCAATCGTACTCGACGTGCCACAAGAACAACCCTTGGGGTGGTGCGGTCGGCCCGGCGGCTCGGCGATCCCGCGCTTGTAGAACGGTCGCAACCCAGGAGGCAGCTTTTGAACCTCGCCCCACTTCGACGAGCGTTCCCACGATGTTTCGCACCATGTTGTAAAGAAATCCAGTGGCCGATACGGTGATCGCCAGCCGACTCCCCGGGATTTCCGGGGCGCGGACACTAACCTGCCGTTCCACGCAGATGCTAACCGCTCGAACCGTGGATTCGCGCTCCGACCCGCGGGTCTGAAAACTGACGAAATCGTGCCGGCCAATGAGCGCTCTGGCGGCGTCGCAAATCGCGGTTTCATCCAGTCGTGTGGGAAACTGCCAGACATAGTGCCGCTCAAAGGGATCGGGAACCGGATGATCATCGATGAAGTAGCGATAGATTTTCCGACGCGCATCGCGAATCGGATGAAAATCGGCTGCCGCTTCCTGCGAGGCAACAACGCGGATGTCATGCGGCAAGTTGGCGTTGAGCGCGCGCAGCAGGACATCGGGCTCAAGCCGCGATTCCGAGCGAAAGCCCACCACTTGACCAACGGCATGCACTCCGGCATCGGTGCGGCCGCTCGCCATCGTGCGAATCGATTTCCCGGTGACCGTCAGTAGAGCCGATTCCAGCGATCCCTGCACCGTCCGCCGATCCGGTTGCGATTGCCAGCCGGCGTAATTCGTGCCGTCGTAGGCCAGAGTCAACTTGAAGGTCCGCATGGGTCGTAGGACGGATTCTCCATCCGTCCCGCCAAAGCATCACTCAAGGACGGATTGAAAATCCGTCCTACCGGGCTGCCGCCGGCTGCCGCGTCGCCAACAACTCCGCAATTTGCACCGCGTTGGTGGCGGCGCCCTTACGCAAGTTGTCGCTCACGCACCAGAACGCGATACCGTTCTGGCTCGAGAGGTCTTCGCGAATTCGACCAACGAACACCTCGTCGCGCCCGTCGCACGTGCTGGGCATGGGATAAGCCTTCGATCCCAAGTCATCGACAACCACAATCCCAGGAAACGCCGAAAACAACTCGCGCGCTTCGGTCACGCTGAGCTTGCGTTCGGTTTCGACCAAAATGCTTTCGCTGTGGCAATTACTCACGGGCACGCGCACGCAGGTCGGGCAGATCTGGATCGAATCGTCCCCCATGATCTTGCGAGTCTCATGCACCATCTTCATCTCTTCCGAGGTATAACCGAGATGCTTGGGGGAGCCGATTTGCGGAATCAGGTTAAACGCAATCGAGTGCGCGAATGCGATTGGTTGGAATGGCTCATTGGCAAGATGCCTTTTCGAAGACTCGATGAGCTCGGCGCTGCCCGATACGCCCAGACCGCTGGTGGCCTGATACGTGCTGACAATCACTCGGCGAACGCGTGCGGCGTCGTGCAAGGGTTTGATCGCAACCACCATTTGCGTCGTGGAGCAGTTGGGGCTGCTGATAATGCCATGATGCTGGGCTGCGGCGTCGGGATTCACTTCGGGTATCACCAGCGGCACTTTGTCATCCATCCGCCAATAGCCGCTTTCGTCGACGACCACGCAGCCGCGCTCGACCGCCCAGGGGGCAAAATCGCCGGCAATCTGGTCCGGCGTACTGCCAATCGCAAGATCGACCCCTTCAAACGACTCCGGCCTGAGCTACTCAACGACCACCTCGCGACCGGCAAACTTCAGGATCCTCCCCGCGGAGCGCCTGGATGCCAGGAACCTGACCTGGCCGGAGGGAAACTTACGCTCTTCGAGCAACTGTCGAATAATGGTGCCAACCGCACCCGTCGCACCGACAACCGCGATCGTATTGAACACCGTGAACTCCTTGTCTGATCGATCCTCGAGCGGAGTGACAATTTTAGATTGTGGTCGGCGCCGTGGGTAGAGGATGAATGGTGTGACATCGTGGAAGACAATCGGAGGGGGATCGAGGTTCCAGGCCATCCTTCCTTCTGCCAGGGCGCGGAGTCCCCAAAAGGCAGAGATGCCAACCCTGGAAATTTGCAGGGTGGGGCAAGCGAAACGCAGGCCCTACGCGAAAACGGATCGGCCGCGGCTCTGGGATGTTGATCGCCTGGGCGCGCTACTTCGCGTCGAGCGCGAACTCCAGTTGCTCGTCGCTGGGAAGCTGCTGCTCGACTAAGGTGTAGCGGCGGTCAGCAAGCAGGTCGGCGGCGCCATGGAAGTAACGACCCAATGTCCTTACGTCGCGCGTGGTTGGCAACACCCCGGCCGGCCGCGCTACGTTGGCAGAAATCACCAGCATCAAGTATTTGCCCGGCCGCACGTGCATGCGGAATTGCCCCCCCACGTCGGCCCGCGAAAATCCCCCCCCTGCCGATTCGATCGCTTGCACCGCAAGGTTTGCTTCGCCCTCGTGAACCGTTGGATCCGTCGGTCGTAAGCCGGCAATGGCAAACTTCTGGCCCGGCCCGGCGTCGTGCGCAACCGCGATCACCACCGCCCCCGCATCCGGCGCATCCTCGCCGGCGGCATTGCGATACAGCACGTCACCGATGACGGCCACCGGCTGCTCGCGGGCGGCCAACTCTTCGGGAGTCGGCTGCCGTGGTCCACGCCCGGAAAGATATCCAATGCTAAAGGCCGCCACCGCCACGACGGCAATCAAGATGGCTTGCGCGTAGAGCACCTTGCGGGGTATGGCGACCAGCGATCGATCGACTGGCAACTGGTTGCGGCCCTCCAAACTGCGATTGTGAGTCTCGGAAGTACGCGCCAACGTGGTCGCGGCGGCCGCCGCCCGCGCGGGAGGAGTGTCGAGGGCCGCCCCGACCTCGTCAAACACCAGTCCGGAAAAACTCGGCTTGATTGGGGTTGCGATTTCGATGGTTAATGAAGAAAAGGAAGGGCTCCCCTCGACCGATGGTCGGATGGCCACTTTCGGGGCCGCGGAGCTTGTCGCTTGGGCGGATTGCTTTTCGACATCGGCTTGCTGCAAGGGAGCAACCGAGTGGACAATCGCGGCGGGTGGTTCCATCGTCGGAACCGTCTGCTCGGTTTGACACTTGGGACACCTGACCGTGCTGCCCGCTTTGCGCGCGGCGATCCCCAATGCCTGGCGGCAGTTCGTGCAAGCAAAGCGAATGGACATCGGGCGTCAACGCAAAGGCAGAAGGGAGGAAAGCCCAGGGATGGCCATCCCTGAGCTTCAGGTATTCAACTTCATTGTACTTGCCGGCAACGCGAACGAAGGCCCCTCGCCCCGGACCCCACTTCCCCGCCACGCCGGTCTGGTGGCCCGTGGCACAGGCCGAGGGAGAATTCATTTCGCGAACGTGCTCATTCGGGGCGAACCGTCGCATTCACGCCCAGCGCCACCAACAGCAAGACAAGATCGATTCCCCACCCTATCCCGCCCGAAAGTGCCAGTCGCTCAAGCCAAACCGCTCCGGTCGTATCTCCCATGCCGGCCAACAACCTGCCAATGCCCAGCAAAACCAGCACGACCATCGGTGCGATGATTGCCACGAGTACCAGGCCGGTCAGAACAGTGCGAGCAATCACGAGGCGGAAGTCCCAGAATATAATACAGTAGGTTTGCAACCTTGGAGTGGATTGTAATAGCTTATCGCGGCAACCCAAAGGGGTCGGCAATCAGGAGGCTTGGGGGTTTCGCCGTGCGGCGGCTTTCCCTTACCGCCTCAAGGAGGAACTCCAACGGCCGAAGTTTGACACCGGTCAAACCCCAGCCAGAATGAAACCATGAGACGAAACTTCCGCAGCGCGGTCCTCGCTCTGTTGTTCGTGGCGGCGGGCCTGGCCCGTGCCCTGCCCTGCCCCGCTACCACGCTGGTGATGCGCGATGGCCGGATTCTGGCAGGCAGCATCGGCCAGATTGGCGGCCTGGGTGAAAACGCGATTCAGATGGGCCGGACCGGTGGAACACCAGGAGCACGTCCGATCCTGGTGATTGACGATAATCTGCGGCGCACCTTCGTCCCCGAGTATCAGGTTGCCCGAGTTGAGGAAGGCGAAGCGGGCGAGATCCTCGAAAAGATCATCATTAAACAAGTTGTCGCCCAAGCTGGATCGCGCATCGGCCGTGTCGGTGCACCGATCCGAATCACCGAATTCGACCCCTGGGGCCGGCGCATCTTCACCATGGCGAGTGAGAGAGGTCCGATCGATGTCATCCAAGGCATCACCACGATCACGCCGCTCTGGACGAAGGTGGAAGGTCTGGTCAACAGCAAGCCGTTCATCTGGGACATGCGGATCGCCACCACGGCCATTCCGCGGGCCACGCTCAGCCGCCTCTTGTCGAAGTACATCGACCCCAAGAACCTCGACCAGCGGCTGCAACTTGTGCGGCTGTTCCTGCAAGGTGAGCGGTACACCGACGCGCAGAAGGAGCTGGAGCTGATCCTGCAGGATTTTCCGGCGGAAGAGGAGCTCAAGAAAGAGGCCCGCGCGCTGCGGCAGCTCGCGGCTCGGCGGACGATCGACGAGATCAAACTGCGCCGCAAAGCGGGGCAGCACCAATTGGCTTACACGCTGCTTGATAAATTTCCCTCGGAAGATGTGGCCGGCGAAACGTTGCAGCAGGTACGGGAGCTGCTGGGCGAATACGAAGCCGCGCGCAAGCAAGGCGAAGAGTTGTTCGCGCAATTGACGGCCAACGTCGAAGGCATCAAGAACTATCAGACCCGCCAACAGTGCTTGAAGGTGCTGGAAGAGATCAAGGCCGAGTTGAATATCAACACCCTCGACCGCATGGCCGACTATTTGCGGCTTGCCAGCGATGAAGCCATGAGCGGCGAACAGAAGTTCTCGCTGGCTGCCAGCGGATGGCTGCTCGGCAGCAACGCGGCGTCCACGAATCTGGCGGTTGCGCTGTCGCAAGACCAGGTGCGAGATCTGGTGCGGCAGTACCTGGCGGAACCCGGGCGTAATAAGCGCGCCGCGCTGCTCGATCAGCTCAAGACGCTCGAAGGCGCTTCGCCCACGCAGGTCGCCCAAATCCTGGCCCATATGAAGCCCCCCGTCGAGACAGCGATTCCCGAGAAGGGCCCCCCTGGCTTGTACACGCGCGAAATTCCAGGGCTCGACAAAGAGCCCGACGTCCGCTATCACGTCGAGCTTCCGCCGCAGTACGATCCGTATCGGCGATATCCGACCGTGCTGAGCCTGCATGGTGGTGGCACGACGGCACTCCAGCAAATCGACTGGTGGGCCGGGGCGCTCGGCGATAATAACGTGCGGCTTGGTCAGGCGACGCGGTTCGGCTACATCGTGATCGCCGTGGAATGGACCAAGGAAGGACAGTGGCAATACGATTACTCGGCGCGCGAACATCATGCGGTGCTGGCCGCGCTGAGAGACGCTTGCCGGCGATTTTCGATCGATACGGATCGTGTGTTTCTTTCGGGGCACTCGATGGGCGGAGATGCGGCCTGGGACATTGGACTGGCACATCCCGACTTGTGGGCTGGAGTGATTCCGATCGTGGCCGTCTCCGATCGTTACTGCGGACACTACTTCAGGAACGCCAAACTTTTGCCGTTCTATATCGTGGCGGGAGAACTCGACGGCGACAAAACCAAACGCAATGCCCGCGATCTGGACCGCATGCTGATTCGCCGTTACGACGTGACTTTGGTGGAATACATGGGGCGTGGACATGAGAATTTCTCGGACGAGATTCAACGCATCTTCGATTGGATGGGGCGGCACGTGCGAGAGTTCCACTTCAAGGAGTTTGAGGTCGCCTCGATGCGCACCTGGGATAATTTCTTCTGGTGGTTGGAAGTCGAGAAGTTTCCGCCACGGGGCGTCGTCGAACCCAGCGACTGGCCCACCAAGCCGGGCTATCGGGCGATGGAGATTAAGGCCAAGATCCACGGCAATAACGTCTTTATCACCAGCGGCGCCGAGAAGGTGCGGGCGTTCCTATCGCCAGAGCTGGTCGATTTTTCAAAGCCGATCCGCGTCAAAGCCAACGGCAAGTCTTTGAACGTTGGCGAGGGCCGACTGGTCGAGCCCAGCCTGGAAGTGATGCTCGAAGACGTTCGCACCCGCGGCGACAGCCTGCACCCGTTTTGGGCGAAGCTGGAATAAGGAAAAAATAAAGGGCCCGGCTGGCCAACTGCCAACCGGGCCCTTCAACCGTGAAAAACTGCATCGGTCCCGATGCGGGCCAGGATCGCCCTACGAGGGCGACGGTTTGCTAAGATCCACGGTGCAGCCAGTTCCGGTGTTTCCATGGCCAGGGGCCCCTTGCGGGTGGACGCCGAAGCCAACGGGGGTCAATCGACTGCAGCCGACTTGTTAGCAGGTCGCGTGCCAATCGGCATCCAGGTGCCGAACCTTGAAGCAATCCTTGACAACTACGGGCCGGGGACTGGCTCATTCTCCCGGCGGATTCGAGAAACGTGTGTCGCCACGGTCAGGTGGTTGTCCTACATCGTTCCTGGGAACAGCTGCCCGTCCCCCTCGCCTTGCTTGCTGGATAATTCAAGTCGGCTGTAAGAATTACAAAACTGAAACCGTTCACGGGCCGGGGACTGGCTCATTTTTCCGGCGAATTCGCGAGACGTGCATCGTCCTGTTGGCGGATTGCCTGATGTGGTTCCCGGGAAAATGTGCCTGTCACCCTCGCTGGGCCCCAACACTGACACCGGCGTTACGGTTTCATGAGGCTTGCCGTCATGGCCTGAAAGACGGCTTCCAGATCGCGAAATTCCCGGTCTTCTGCCTGGCACAACACCAAACAGCTTGCCGTCGGCGTGCGAAAGCCGCGGATCAGTGCCGTACTGATTAAGTCGAGATAGTAGAAGCTGACGTCGAAACCTGAGATTTCGTGTCCGGCCAACGTTTCGGTCGTTGGTTCTGATTCGGTTTCGGCGTACTCCTGCTTGATGGTCTGCAAGGCTTCGACCGCCAGTACATGCGGATCTTCGCTGGGATCGCGCCACACCACACTCCAGAACGCTCCACAGGGGCTGTAGACCGTGACCGAGTTCTGGTCCGCCTCGGCTTCGTCGAGCTGCCAGTTCTCCGGGTACTGAAAGCGGACACCGCGTTTGTGGTAGACGCCTGGCATCCGGGCATTTTACCGCTAGCAAAACCGGCTTGCTAGTTGGCGGTCTGGCCTTGTTCACGGCAACCTGCTACCGTCTCGCAGCTTATGTTCTGCCATTGCGCATTTTCCCGCCGCGCCGCGTTCTGCGCACTGTCGCTGTGCGCGCTCGCCGGCTGCCAGTCGCTCACACGGCGCGGACCGGTTTCCAAGGAAGTTCAAAACTGTCGGCAGCTCTCGGCGCAAGGTATGGCGGCGATGGAGCGCGGCGAGTGGGATAATGCCGAAAAGCTGCTCGGCTCGGCCATCAAAAGCTGTCCCGTTGATCCGGAAGCCCGCCGACGTTACGCCGAGGCACTGTGGCATCGCGGCGACGCCGCGGCGGCGATGGGGCAACTGGAAGAAGCGGCCCGACTCTCGCCCGAAAAGCCCGAGTTGGCGATTCGCATGGGTGAAATCTACCTGGCGCTCGAGCGCTGGGAGAACGCACGCCGCGCCGCGGATCAGGCGCTTGCGGTCGATCGGGCGAATCCGGCTGCCTGGTCACTACGAGCGCGGGCTACCGAGGGTGCTGGCGAGATGCGGCAGGCGATGGCCGATTTCCAGCGTGCGCTTGCCTACCAACCCAACAACCCGGTCGTGCTCACGGAATTGGCCGAACTCTACCGACGCATGGGCCAGCCCGAGCGAGCGCTGACGGCGCTCCAGGCGCTCATCGACAGTTATCCGCCAGGCGAGGAGCCGCCCCGAGCACTGCACATGCAGGGGCTGGCGCTTGCGGCACTCGGCCGTCAAGACGCGGCCGCAGAAAGCTACGAACTGGCGATTCGTCGCGGCGGCCCGTCCCCCGACCTGCTCTGCCATCTGGCCGAAGCAGAGCTCGCCGCCGGACGGCGCAACGATGCACAACGATCCGTCGAAAAAGCGCTCGCCATCGCTCCTAACCATCCACCGGGCCGTGCCTTGGCTGAGCGCCTCAACGTGGCAGGGGTAATTTTGCCCGATGTGATCCGACAGTAGTGGGCATGAGAACTGGCGCGAGCGGCCGGCAGCACGAACCCGACAGGTTGGCATCCAGGGCCAATCAGTTATCCGCTGTAGGGCCGGCTGTGCCGGCCGGATTCGCGTGACTTTCCCATCCACGGCCGGCAAAGCCGGCCCTGCCAGGTTGCCGAACTTTAACCGTTCACGGGCCGGGGACTGGCTCATTTTCCCGGCGAATTCGCGAGAGGCGCATCGTTCTGTCAGAAGGTTGTCCAACGTGGTTCCCGGGAAAATGTGCCTGGCCCCCTCTCTTGGCCCGTGAACGGTTACGCCGAATGTAAAACACTGACCGGCCGTGGTTGGCATGCGGTACCGGCGAACGCCGGAACTCCAAGCTGTCATAATCGCTACAGACCGTTCTGGCGCGAATTCGCCGCTTTGACCCGTTGCAGCGGGCAACCTAGGTTTGCCATGGAAACCTTGTCGCCCTTCTTTGCAGGAGCCAGAAGTATGACCGAATTGCTTGAGTCGTCGGTCCGCGAGTTCGTCGATCGCCGCAATTACGATGCAGACAAGACGACGCCGGCACGCGAGCGCCGCCAGTTCACGAACCGCCACGACGAGCTGACGCCGGAAGCCCGCGAGTTGGCCCGGGCCATCGACGAGTACAAGCTTCTCCACCGCCGCCGCTTCGTCACGTACGAAGAAATGCTTGGCGTGATCAAAGAACTGGGCTATCGCAAATAGCCGCGGGCGAGTGGGAACGCGGCCGGCGAGTATCCTTATTCGCCGCTGGTCGATCTGCCCGTGATCGCGTCGAACTCAAAGATCGCCGGCACCAGCATCGCGGCCGTCGTAAAGCCGTAGGTCCCGGCAATCACGAGAAACGGCCCCAGCGTGTCGCCAATCCAAACGCTGGCGATTGCGTAAAACGTGGCGACGGGACAGAGGAACGCCGCCCAGAAAATCGCCTGCGATGGATTGCGCGCACCCAGGGCGACGTAGAGTCCAGCTCCGCCGCCGAGCATAAATGCAACGAACGGCTGCAATTGCAGGCTGAATTCACCGCTGAACGCGACCATGATGCGAATGCAGGTGGCAATTCCCAGGAACAAGAAAAAGATCGTACCCAGGCTGACGCTGATGGCGCTGCGGCTATTGAGGTACGACATGCCGGCGTGAACGCCCAGCATGGCGGAAAAACCATAAAGGACTGCGAGTCCGCCGACGACGTAAAGCAGATTTTCGAATGATAACGTCTGCGTCCACCCCAGATAACCGCACAGCGCCAGCGGCAGGACGACCATTTCTTTGGCGTTGTACAAAGCTCCGCCGAGTTTGCCAAACACAAACTCTTTTGCCGTCAGGTCCGTCACCAACAGCAAGTCGATGGCGCCCAGGTCGCGCTCAGTGGTCAACGACGTGACGGCCTGCGCGTTGAGCAGCGTGAGGCTCACAAGAAACAGCGGCACCAAGACAACCAGAGCGCCATTTCGATCGATGCCGGAGGGACGATTCAGCATGCCGTGAATGGCCGCCGCCGCCAAGGCGAACAGCAGCAGGTAGGCCAGGCGAATCATGAGTACCTTTCGCCCGTAGGCCCGGGTACGTATTTCTCGCCAGATGATCGGATTGGTCCAAACGGTTCGCGGTGCACCTGGCGCGGCGTGGACGGAACGTGGTGAATCCGCCTGCTCGGTTCGAGCAGTCCCGGTCGCCACATCGTAGGCCGCTCCCCAGATGCTCCCCGATTCCCGCGCCCCCTTCCGCTGCGGCCTGGCCTCGCGCGACGGATTCCAGACACGGACCCTGGCGACGGCAATCAGGTTCAATGCCGCGGCCACGAAAAGCGTGAACCCAACATACAGGGGAATGGCGCCGCTGGTCTGCCCCGCGGCATCGGCATCGGGAAGGACGGGCCTTGCCGCCGCGAGGATTGCCCGCCAGGGGCTGACGATTGTGCCCCACGCCTCGGCCGAGACTCCCCGCCAGGCTTCCCCCCCAATACCAACGGCAACCGCTTCGCCGGCGGCCAGCCAGAAGACCAGCCCCAAGAAGGTCAGCGCCAGCGACTGAAATGTCTTTTCGCGCCAGAAGGCCAGCGCCGATCCCAGGCTGCCGGCGACGAGTGCGGTTGAAAGCGTCACGGCGTAGACACGTCCGATCTGATCGAATCCAACGCCCCCCAACATCCACAAGAGCATGAAGAGCGGCAGCGCCGCCCCCATTAGCGCCAGCACGAACAGCATACTGGCCAAGAGCTTGCCCAGCACGAGCTCGCTATTTGAGAGATTCGTGAGCAGCAGCAGGATCAGCGTGCGCCGGTCCTTTTCTTGCGCCACGCCGCTGGAGGCCAAGAGCGCCGAAAAGAACAAGGCCATCGCCAATTGAAGCGGAGCGAGAAT
>SXHT01000175.1 GCA_005773095.1 Planctomycetaceae bacterium | reverse complement strand
CGGCCACGAGGCGGTGGTCGTAGGTTAGTGCCAGGTACATCATCGGGCGGATAACGACCTGACCGTTGTGCGCCACCACGCGGTCTTGAATCGCGTGCAGGCCGAGGATCCCGCTTTGCGGTGGGTTGACAATGGGGGTGGACAGCATCGAACCATAGACGCCGCCGTTGGAGATCGTGAACGTGCCGCCTTGCAGCTCTGCCAGCGAAAGGCTGTTTTCTCGCGCGCGGGTGGCCAACTCGGCGATCGTCGTCTCGATTTCGGCGAAGCTCATGCGGTCGGCATCTCTCAGCACGGGCACGACCAATCCTTTGCCGCCGCCGACCGCGATGCCAATGTCGTAGTAGTTGTGATAGACGATGTCGGGTCCGCGGATTTCCGCGTTGACGGCCGGAACCAACTTGAGCGCATCGACCGCGGCTTTAACGAAGAACGACATGAACCCCAGCTTGACGCCGTATTTTTCCTGGAACAGCGGCTGGTGCTGTTTGCGAAGTTCAGCCACCGCCGACATATCGACCTCGTTGAACGTGGTGAGGAGAGCTGCCGTTTGCTGAGCCTGGACGAGTCTTTCGGCGATACGCTTGCGGATCGGGCTCATCGGCACGGCTTCTTCCTCGCGAGCGCCGGTTTTCACCGCATTGACGAGCACGTTGGTGTGAATGGCCGGTGACCCCGAGGGTACCGCGGGCGCCAAGGGCTGCGGCGGCTGGAGTGGCGTGACCGCCGCCGCGAACACACTTTCGCCGGTCGCCGGTCGAGGCGAGGCAACCTTGTGCGCCGAAGTGCGGATGACCTGTTGCGCTTGAGCGCGGGCAGCGGCTTCCGCAGCAACGTCAGCCGGGGGAGGAGGGGCTGCCGCGGTCGTCGCGGACGGGGTCACACCTTCGTC
This sequence comes from Planctomycetaceae bacterium, assembly GCA_005773095.1. Taxonomy (GTDB): domain Bacteria; phylum Planctomycetota; class Planctomycetia; order Pirellulales; family PALSA-1355; genus SXHT01. The sequence goes on along the minus strand of SXHT01000175.1, from coordinate 3,452 downwards.
GATGTAGCCAATCACTTCGCCGACATTTGCATTTTGCCCGCTGGACTTGAGCAGCTTGCTGATGACGCCGCTGGCCGGGGCGGGCAGCTCGACGGTGGCTTTGTCGGTCTCGATCTCGCAAATGTTTTCGTCGCGCTCGACGTGATCGCCTTCGCGCTTCAGCCATTTGGCAATTTGCACTTCGGTAATCGATTCGCCCACAGCAGGCACTTTAAGTTCAACGGGCATAATGGTCGGGAGTCAGGGGTCGGAAGACTAGATACATGCAAATGTTTGCATCAACAGTTCTTTTTGTTCCAGCCTGTGCGCGTTTTCGCTGCCGGTGGCGGGGCTGCTCGACGCCCGGCGGTACACGCCCGAAAACGGCAAACGGTCGAACAGGTCAGTGCCGAAGCGGCAGAACATATATCGCCAGGCGCCTTGGTTCTCCGGCTCTTCCTGCACCCAGTATACCGGCGTGCCGTCGCGGTAGGCCTCAAAAACTCGACGCAGCGGCTCCATCGGCGCCGGATAAAGCTGTTCGACTCGCACGATCGCCACGTCGTGCCGGCCAAGATCCTCGCGCTCTTTGGCCAGTTCGTAGTAAATCTTGCCGCTGCACAACAGCACCCCCTCGATCTTGGCGTCTCGGGCATGGGTATCGGGAATCACCCGCTGAAACGGCCCTCGCGTGAGATCTTCCAGCGGCGACGAGCAGGCTGGCAGCCGCAACATTGACTTGGGCGTCATGACCACCAATGGCTTACGCCACTTGCGAATCACCTGGCGGCGCAGCGCGTGGAAAAACTGCGCCGGCGTTGTGGGGTAAACGATTTGCCAATTCATGTCAGCCCCCATGGCCAGAAATCGTTCGAGCCGGGCCGAAGAATGCTCCGGCCCCGCGCCTTCGAAGCCGTGCGGCAAGAGCATGGTCAGGTTGCTCAGCCGCCGCCACTTGCCCTCGGCACTGGCGATGAACTGGTCGATGATGACTTGCGCCGCATTCACGAAGTCGCCAAATTGCGCCTCCCAGAGCGTCAGCCCTTCGGGGCAATCCAAGCTATAGCCGTATTCAAAGCCGAGGACAGCCGCTTCCGAGAGCGTGCTGTTGTAGATCTCGACCGGTGCCTGGTTCCTGGACAGATGCCGCAGCGGCGTGTAGCGGTGGCCATCTTGATAATCGTGCAGCACCGCATGCCGATGGCTGAACGTGCCGCGCGAGCTGTCCTGGCCGCTGATGCGAATCCGATGACCTTGAACAGCAAGGCTGGCGAACGCCAGGGATTCGGCGGCCGCCCAATCGAGCGGCTTCTCGCCGCGGGCCATTGCGGCGCGATTATCCAGGATTCGCTGAATCTTAGGGTGCGGATGAAAATCCTGCGGCAAACGGGCTTGCGATAGCAGCAACTCCGACAGCGTTTCTATCGGAACCCCGGTGTCGACTTCGGGAATATCGGTTTCACGGCCGCCCGAATAGCCTTTCCAAATGCCTCCATAGTCGTTCGTCGGCGTTATGTAGGTGTCGCTTTTGGCCACCGACAACTCGGCTTCGAGCCTGGCCGTCTGTTCCTTGGCAATCAACACCGCCTCGGCTTGAGTCATGCCGCCCAATTCGAGCAAATGCTCGAGGTACGAGTCTCGCACGCTTTTCCGTTTTTCGATGGCGCGGTAGAGCAAAGGATGCGTGAAAGCCGGTTCGTCCTGCTCGTTGTGGCCGCGGCGGCGATAGCAATACATGTCGATCACCACGTCGCGCTTGAACTCCACGTGGAAATCCATTGCCAGTCGCACCACTTGGGCAACTGCCTCCGGATCTTCGCCATTGACGTGGAAGATGGGGATCTGCAGCATCTTCGCCACGTCGGTGGCGTATTCGCACGAGCGACTTTCGTGCGGCGAGGTGATGAAGCCAATCTGGTTATTCACGATGACGTGCATCGTGCCGCCGGTGTGATAGGCCCCAACCTCGCTGATATTGAAAGTTTCCTGAACGATGCCCTCGCCGGCAAAGGCCGCGTCGCCGTGGATTACCAGGCCCAATACTTGAGATCGCTTGGTATCGCCGCCGCGATCTTGCTTGCTGCGCACGCGTCCAATGACCACGGGGCTGACGAACTCAAGATGGCTTGGGTTGAAGCACAGCGAGAGGTGGACATTCTGGCCGGTGGCTGTTTTCCAGTCGCTGCTGTACCCCAAATGATACTTGACGTCGCCCCGTCCAAGATGCAGCTTGGGATCGAGATCAGCGAACTCGCGGAAGATTTCCTGAGCGCCTTTGTGCATGATGTTGGCCAGCACGTTCAGCCGGCCGCGATGGGCCATGCCCAACACGATTTCCTTGATGCCTTGTTCACCGCCTCGCTCGATGACCATATCAAGCAGCGGAATCAGTGTTTCGGCGCCCTCAAGCGAAAAGCTCTTCTTGCCTTGGAACCGCTTTTGAATGAATTCTTCAAACAGCACCGCACTGGTCAGACGTTTGAGAATTCGCACCTGCTCTTCATGTCGCAGGGTGATGTGATTCTCGGTCTCCTCCATGCGATCTTGCAGCCACTGCCGCACCTGCACGTCGTCGATATGCATGAATTGCACGCCGATGGAACGGCAATAAGTGTTTCTCAGTCGGTCGATGATCCGTCGAAGCGGCAGTACGGCGGGACCGCGGATGGTGTCGGTCGAGAAGACCCGATCCAGATCGGCATCAGTCAGACCATAGTGCTCAGGATCGAGTTCTGGCCGCCGTGTTCGACCCATGGCGAGCGGATCGATCTTGGCCACCCTGTGGCCGTGCACGCGGTAGGCCCGCACGAGTTGATCCACCCGATCCTGCAAAACCGCGATTTCCAGCTCCCGGACCCCCACCATGGCGTGACCGATCGGGCCGTTGCCGCCGGCCGGATTGAAAACGCTCGTCGGGACGAACGACGGGCCCAGGCGAGGCGCGTGATGCGGCCGGATCGCTGGCGAAAAGGCCTGAAAATACTGCCGCCAATCGTGCGAGACGCTGTCCGGATCGCGAACGTAGTCGGCGTAGAGCTCTTCGATGAAGCCAAGGCTGAGACTGTTGAGTGCCGGTTCAAGCGGCGGCCGAGAAGCTGGCACCATTCAAGCACGCACTCCAAACGACACAAGTGGCAGAAACCAAAAGATTTATGCAAATCCGACAGGGTGTCAAGACCTTCCATCGGGCGGCGATTGGCTTATGATGGAAGGATGAATGTCACCTGCATCTGTCCCCAGTGCAAAACCGACGTGAGGTTTGAGGTTGCGACGCAAGAAGGGACGATCTGCTGTCCGCATTGTCAACAGGGCATTTCTCCGCCGGCCGGCGCCTTGGAAGGCGGCCACTTGAACCGGTGCCTGGTTTGCCCGAGCAGCGATTTATTTGTACGAAAAGACTTTCCGCAGCGGTTGGGGGTAGGGATTGTGGTGGTTGGATTTGTGGGCAGCTCGATTGCCTGGGCGTACTCGCT
>SXHT01000022.1 GCA_005773095.1 Planctomycetaceae bacterium | reverse complement strand
GTCGAGCGTCACGTCATCAATGACAAACCTGGGGTCGTCAACACCGTGCATATTGGCACCGATGGCGATGGTCACCGTCTGCAACAGGTCTAGCCCCGTACTGTCCCATGATAGCGAGCGATCGGCGTACCATGTATTGCCGGCGAGCACGTCTTCGGCAAAATCCACCTGGGCCAGCGTGCCGTCAACCGAGCCCACCACAATGGCAACCAGGTCGAGGGTGGTCATATCGGGGGCGCCGTTGGTCAAGACCGCCATGTCGAACGACAGTGTGTACCTCGTAAGAGCATCCATCGTTCCGCCGAGCGTCTGAGTATGGGTGCCCTGGGTGCCCGGGCCGCCGCTGTTCATCCAAGCGACGTTTGGGGAGGACGGGGCGTCTGGGACGCCGGGGGAGCCAGTACCTTCGATCCAAGCCGGCGTATTCACGCCGGCGGCCCACCCATGACCACCGGATACCGTCCAGCCCGTGTTGTGGGCAGCACTGTGTGGGTGAGCACCCAGAGGGGACATGAATGGGGTAGCCGGAAATGGTCCTGTGGTGATTCCCCCGTCAAACCCGCCATTACTCAGGATCAGCGCAGCCGAAAGTGGGGAACTCAACACCAACATGCCCACCAAGGCCGCGAGCGTCATCACACTCACCAGTTTTTGATTTCTGGACATCATTTTTCTCCTCGAGACGTTATAAAAACTTGGTAGCCGTTCACGGGTCTCGGAAACGCTCTGAGATATAATATCCCGGACGGCACAAACGTACACCAGTACAGTATTGCCTCTAAACGCGCTCTTGTCGTCAACAGTCTGGATCCCTAAAGCAGCCAAAAAACTCTCGCGAGATTCTCTCCAGGCGGAGGGCCGCGCGGCCGACCACGAGGCAAAAATTCCCGATGGTTGTCCCGCGGGCCGCGCGACAACTGACCTTGCGCAGTACCGCGAGTGGCAGTATCGTCCCGCGCGATCCTCTCTAAAACTTGTTGGCATCGATCACCTCCCCCCCCGCGCGGGTCGCCAGCGCGCGGTGCGTGACCATATCGATCTCATAGTTCACCGCGCGGACCGAGCCGTCGGCCATGCACATCTGGAAGACGCCGGGATGGGCGCTGCCCCAGGCCTGGTAGTAGTCCAGGCCACGGGTATCGGGCCACGGCGGCCAGCCGCTGTTCCGCACGCTGTCACCGTTGTGCCCGATGAAAGCACCCTCGTTGTCGCCGGAAGAGACAAACACCGCTCCACCCTCGTACGCCTCCGGCTGGAGATTCTTTTCCCCCGCCAGGTACGTGTGGCTCGTTCCGTCGAGGACCATTTTGATTTTGATTTCGCTCCGCACGAAGACCATGCCATCATACCTATTGGAAGGCGGCCAGCCGGTGTACGACTCGTGATCGTTGTAGGTCGTTAATGCCACGGACCATTCGGTAGGCTGGGTCCCAAGCGAGGCGGCGTAGTCGTTGCGGGCCAGCGGGCCGCCGTCGTGCCCCCAGTTTTTGCTGTAGGGCCCGTAGTTGAGCGGGGCTGGATACGCCTTGGCTTGCCGCCGTGATGGGCAGTAGTACAACGACACCGGCGTCTCGGCCATTCGGTCGAGCAGCGCCCTCTTCTTGAACGGCACGGGCCAGCCCGGGGAGCCGGCGGCCAGGTCGTGCAGCGCGGTCTCCTCGACGTAAGGCAGAATGCTGAACAGCCAACTGCCCGGCTGCGCGCGCCCCGTTCCCTGGTCGGGGTCGCCTATCCAATTGGTCCCCCAGCCGCCGCTGGGGAAGAAGCGGTGCATTTCGTGGTGGCCGTGGAACGCCAGGCCGATCTGCTTGAGGTTGTTGATGCACTGCATTCGCCGCGCAGCCTCGCGGGCCGCCTGAACCGCCGGCAGCAGCAAGCCGATCAGAATGCCGATGATGGCGATGACCACGAGCAATTCCACCAGCGTGAAACCTGTTTTGCACCGCGTCATGTTACGCCTCCATCTCGACGAGGTCCTTAACATATAGACTGGCTTGCCCAACCCAGTTTATAGTGAACCTCAACCTGCGAATTTCGTGACTCCGTGACTGAACAACGAAGCGGCACAGCTACGAGCTTTCCCGTTGAATTAACTCGCACGGGACCTCGACGTGGACGCGCTGCACAGGCTGGCCGCTCACGAGCTTGGCCAATAAATCGCCTGCCAGGCGGCCCAACTCTTCTCCATCGCGAGACATGCTCGTAATGCTCGGCTTGGACTCTCGCAGGGCGATGCCGTTTTCGCCGGCGCATACTAAGGCCAGGTCTTCCGGCACTCGCAAGCCGCTCTGTTTCGCCGCATCGAGGCATTCCAGCGTCATTTGGTCGGAGCGGCAGACCAAGCCGGTAATATCGCGCGATCGTCGCAGGGTCTCGAAGCCGGCGCGAATCATGCCTTCTTCCGGCGGTACGACATGCACCGCGAGGTGATCGGCCGGAACGTTTCGCTCGGCCAAGGATCGCTGCATGCCGGAAAGCAACAAATTGTCGCCCGGCAGCCAGTGACCATTCATGAAACCGATCCGCTGATGCCCGCGCTCCAACAAATGTGCGGCCACGACGCGGCCCATGTTGTATTGATCGCGATCGACATACGGCAGTTGAATGTCCTCGTCGACGTGGCCAACGACCACGGCCGGCAGTTCCCGCTTGACGAACCATTGGTGAACACTTCTGGGACAGCGATTGAGGATCGCGCCCACAATTTCCGGCCGGGCACGCGGCGGACCGACAATCCGCTCGACAAATGCCAGGATGTCTTCCTTCTCCGGCACCACATTGAGTTGCATGGCCAGTTCATCACCCCACGCATGCAGCAGCCCGTCACAGATTCCCGGACCAATTAACGGCGTGTTGGATAACGGCAGCCGGCCAACGATGACATGAACCGTGTTCTCGCGTTGCAAGTTCTTACCCGCCTGGACCTCGGCTGAAGCAACCACGGCGGCCGAGCGCGGTCGCATTTCCAACCACCGGCTGTCGGCGAGCATTCGCAAACCTTGGTGGGCGATGGTGGGACTGACGCGGTAATGCTCGGCGATCTGCCGAACGCTGGGGAAGCGATCGCCGGTTTTGAATTGGCCGGTTGTGATCCGCTGGCGCAGAATCACGGCCAACCGCTCGGGCGTGAGGCCGACGAAGCTAGCCGAATCGACCGTTGCCGGCTTGGGTCGCTTAGTGAGTTGACTGGTGGGCATCGGTTTTTCCAATCGATCCAAAAAGTCATTGCGTACCAGTGAGATGGATTGTACTATATAGATTTGCAATCTGTCAATAGGCTGATGCGACAGATTTTTTAACTGTTTTTTTGGGGACGGAATGGAGAGTGGATAGCCCGCGGCCAACGGCCGCGCGGCTGTTAGCCGCGGGCTATTAACTTTATTGCGGTAAGGCGGATTTAATGACGAACACTCACGAAAATGGGTTGGCCACGCGGCTGAGCGGCGGGCGGCCCCTGCTGGGCCTCTATCACGGTTTTCCCGCCGAGGGCATCCTGGAGACGATCGGGCCGGGATGGGATTTTGTCTGGATCGACGGGCAGCACGGGCAGTTTTCGATCGATACGGCACTGCGGGCGGTGCGAACCGCGTCTGCCCTGGGTTTGGAGACCGTGCTACGCGTGCCAACGCACGACGCCGGTCTGTTAGCACAGTATGCGGATACAGCAGCGTCCGCGATGATGATCCCGCAGGTCGAGTCGGCGGAGGTCGCGGCAGCCGTGGTCCGGGCGCTGCGGTTTCCCCCGCGCGGCAGTCGCTCATTCGGCGGACGACGCCCGATCGATGCTCATGGACGCGACTATTACCGCACGCGCGAGCCGTTGGTTGTCGTGCAAATCGAATCGCAGACGGCCTTGGAGAGTGTCGAGCAGATCGCGGCCGTCGAGGGCGTGGATCTGTTATTCTTCGGGGCCGACGACATGAAGCTCAGCCTGGCGCTGCCGGTGGAAACTCTCGTAGGTGACAATGACCAATTGTCACAGGCTCAGGGCCATATTGCCCGCGCGGCCCGCGCCGCCGGCAAGGGGTGTGGTTGCGGCATCGTCAAGCCGCAAGACGTTTCGATCTTAGCCGAGATGGGATATCACCTGTTGGCCATCGGTGGTGACGTGCCGTTTCTGCGCACAGGTGCTCGACAGGCCTTGGACGAGGGTCGCCGGGCGCTGCCGCAATCCGTGGCGTCGGTCGACGGCCAACCGCGGAGAGCTGAAAGCCAGCCGCCGCATTTCGTCACGCAAGCCAGACAAAAGGACACGCAACGACAGGCCACGCGGTGAGTGATACGGACATATATCTCTGCTGGACGCTGGACTGCGAGGCCACGCAGCGCGAGATCGACAATGCCGATCTGGGCCGCCGCGCGGTGCGCGGCTTTGTCGATGTGGTGGTTGCCGCTGGAATGCGGGTCACGCTATTTGTGCTGCCCGCCGATGCGCGCGCGTATCCGAAGCTGCTGCGGCAACTGTCGGACGAAGGGGTGGAGATTGGATTGCACTATCATCCGCACGAGGAAGGACATGCGGATCACTGCGGCGCTTACACGGGGGACGAACAGCGCGCGATGTACGCGACCGCCGTCGGTCAGTTTTCCGATGCGATCGGATTCGAGCCGAAGACATTTCGCACCGGCAGTTGTTCGGCGAACGACGCTACGTTTCCGGTCACCGCTCAATTAGGCTTCACAAGTTGCTCGCACTCGATGCCGGGGCGCAATATGGTCGCCCTTCGCGCTAATTGGGCTGGCACCCCGGCTCACGTCCACTACGCCCACCCGGCAAATCGCCTGCTCGAAGGGAGTTTGGATTTGGTCGAGGTGCCGCTAACGACTGATCCGGATTCGATGCTATGGTCCGGCGGCCCGCCGTGGGACCTGCGCGTGGAGCTATTCGACGCTAGAAACCAGCGATTCCTAATCGATAAGATGCTGACGCGAGAAAAGGCTCGTGCGCAACCAGTCAAGTCGATTGTCGCCTTAAGCCACAACGTTTTCGATTATTCCGATCCAAGCGAATTTCGCCGCCAAACGTTGCAACAGATGTTGACTGACTTTGCCACTCTGGCCGAACAGCACGAAGTGGCGCTCAGGCCAGCCACCATCGGTGAAATTGCGACGGCGTATCGTCAGGCCGTTGGGAAACCGCAATCGAATCGTGATCCCTGTTAGTCAATCGACCGAGCCAACGAGACTTGGTTCTCAATGCAATTGTCGGCCAGCGGGTTAAGCGGAATGTCCGGTGCGATTGAAACCCTACATATGCCGATGAAATCGCCGAATCTTATAACGACCTTACGCTATTTCGCGGGATGGAGGACACACCTGGTGTCCAACTCGCTCGACCGGTATCCGCGGTCAGACCACCTCGCTGGCTGCCTTGCCGGATGGCAGTGCGCTATTTATCTACAATCAGCGAAAACACGGCGAGGTGGGCGTCTGGCTGGCCAGGGTCCATCCTTCAGAGTCTGACTTCGGCATCGAGATCAATGAAATCGTCTGGAAAGCCGCTCGAGCGGCCATTAATCTCTCGGACACCGGCCATTCCGATTGGACCAACTTCGCCTTCGGTCAACCATCGGCCGCAGTCTTACCGGATAGCACGATCCTGTTGGTGCTATGGTGCTTAGGACCCGATGGTGGGGCGATTCGATTCTTAAAGTTGCGTGCCGCATGAAGCGATTTCCTGCCTCTATGCTTGCCACGTGCGTCATTCCGTGGCGCGAGGACTTTAGCTTCGATGAGGAGCTATTCCGCGCCGAGGTCCGACTGCTGCGAGATCGACTTACGCGAAGACTCTATCTCTTCGGCACCGCAGGCGAAGGGTATGCCGTTTCCGATCGGCAGTTTCAGCAAATTGTGGCTGCCTTTCGCGCGGAAATGTCCGGCCCGCAGGATCATCCGATGGTTGGTGTGCTCAGTCTCTCGGGGGGCTGCGCGGGGTCAGGCCCGGTTTTCGTCTTTTCTGGCCGACGGTCATCGGCTAGAATGGGCGGATGGCGCGACCTTTGCGAATAGCGTTTCCTGGCGCCATCTATCATGCGATGGCGCGCGGCAATGCGCGGCAGGCGATCTTTCGGGACGAACGTGACTACGGCCGTTTCCTTGACGGGCTCGAAAAGACAAGGTGTCAGGAACCGTTTTTAGGTTTACGGGGTCGGCCGAGGGGGCGGATCGTGGATTCCAGGTCCAGTTTGCCGATCATTTGCTCCCGCCAGGAGTCTTCGCCGAAGGGAACGCCGCGAGCAAGACTCCGCCTGACGGCCGCCAACTCCGCCTCCGTCTCCACCCGATTCACGTACGCCCGCCAGTTGCGCGGTCGCGGCTCGGGCCAGTC
>SXHT01000174.1 GCA_005773095.1 Planctomycetaceae bacterium | reverse complement strand
TTCGGGGGCGGGGGGCGATCCAGCCGCCGGCTTGGAGGCCGCCGGTTTCTTCACCTCCGCCAGCTGCTGCTGCTGCTGAGCTACGTCGAGGAGCGACGACTCATCGAGCAACTGAAGTTTCTCGAGCGGCGCCAGCCCCAGATCATCGGACGACGGACCCGGTTTCGCAGCCGGTTCTGCGTGGGGAGCGGGCTGGGGCGCTGCCAGCAGGGACTGGGCCTGGGCGGGCGTGAGCATGCCCTTATCCACCAGATACTTCGCCAGTGCCTTGGTCGAGACCGGCGAAGCCGACCTGGCGACCGAGCTGCGCACGCGAGTTAACTGTTCGTTCGTTAACAGTCCGCGTTGGGCTACCTGGTCGAGAAGTTGATCGGTCGTCATGCGAATTCCTCGTTCCCGGGCTCGGCCTGGGAACCAGCGATCTAATAAGTCTGCTGGCCCGTCACCACAAACACGAACTTGTCGCCGTTCGAGCGGACATCGAACGTCGTGCGACGAATGTCGTTGATGTCCTTATTGCCGGCGTACTCTCGCTCCAGACGGGCCAGCATCTGCTCCACTTCCGCCGGATAGAACTGCATGATCACGCGGCCATCGATCTCAATCCCCGCCTTGGTGAGCAATTCGCGGTCCGCTTGCTGCAGCGGACCGGACCGCCACGTCATATAAAGACGCTGCTCTGCGTCGGGAGAGCCGCTGCGCTGATCGGGCCTCGGTTTTGACAAGTTGAATGCATAGCGCACGAGATTGTCTTTGCCAACCGCGGCCAGCTCGATCTTAAAAAAATCAAGTTGCCTGGCATACGTTTTCAGATTGCCTCCGTCGAAGTGCAAAACCCAGCGCTGCGGGCGGGGAATGGCTTCCTGCGGTCCGGCGCGTCCTTTACCGGTCCCCCGACCGTCCCCCCGACCCCCTCCCTTGCCGGTGGTAAACGCGGTTTCAAGCGTCGGGTCATCGAACTGCGATGCCCGGCTGGAAACGGCGGCGGTGATGCTTTCAACGGCTTCCGGCGGAGCATCTTGCTGCAACTCGTCGGGCACGTCGTCGCCGGCGGGTTCATTCAAGTCGCTGCCCGAACCGCGCGGTGATCCCTCACCAAAGCTTGCGTCGACCATCGAGATGGGCACAGCCGTTTGGCGCACGAAAATCCGGCTGGAAAAGAACAGCAGCAGCAGCACGGCGACGCCGGCGCCCACGAACATCAGTGCCGCGATCAATCCGCTGGCCGCCTGGTCGTAAGACGACACCTGCAATCGATACGACCGCGAAAGCAGCGACGGCGTGGCAGGCTCGTTGGCGGTGGTGCTCATCAGTCTTCTAATGCCAAATCTGGATAAATCCTGGTATACCAGCTCTTCCAACGCGTGATGGCGGCCTCGCGCGAGGACCTATCGGACGATATCGGCATCGCCTCGATTTCGAACTTGCGACTAATAAAGCGAAGTGCCGCATCGGCAGCCCCCGCCACCTGTGCGTCAGGGTCGGAAATCGCGTAAATCAGCAACGGCACGTAATGAATGTCCCGCGATTGACCCAATGCCTTGACCGCCGCCAACCGTGCCTTGGGCGTCCCCGTGCGTACGACTTGTCGGAGCAGTTTGAGCTGACCAGAACGAATTTCTTGATCGGCGCTAAGTTTGATCTCGTCGGGATTCTCGGCCATGAAGTCGAGATCGGAGTCGTCCGGGTCGCCGAGCGCCTTGAGCATGTCCTCGACCGCCTGGGCCTGGTTCTTGCCTACGATCTTGCCACCACGCAGCTTGATGTCGGCGGTGTTCTTGGGAAGACCGCGCCCGCCGACCAGCGTGCCGTCGCCAAAGGACTGCGTCTTCTCAATCGCTTTCTTGGTCGAACGCAAGAGAAACAAAATGGCAAACGCCGTGTCCACGGGCGGCCCCGCGGCGCTACTCCAACTTCCGTCCTCGCCCTGGGTCTTGGCGAGATACTTGTAGCCTTCGTTGTACCAGGCGGCGTCTTTCACGAGACGGCCATCGGCGAGTTCCTTGAAGCTCATGAACCGCTCGAGCGCGTACATGTAATAGTGGGTAAACCCGCCGGGGCTGATCTCGTAATTCTTGCGGAACCAACCCGTCCCCGAACTGACGGCCGCTCGAAGCCGGTTCGGATCGACGTTCTCGTTGATGTTCGCATCGGGCTTGGCCTCGACCCTTACTGGAATCAGGGCAGCTGGCAGATCCTCGTCGGCGCCTTCGTCGGACATATCGATCACGCCGAGCATATTCGCAGCAATCAGCGTGCTGCCCAGCGCCGCGGTGGTGAGCGACAACCTCACGTCGCCTTGCGCCACCTTCGCAAAGTCCCCCGGATCATTCCCCTGGTAACCCCAGCCGCCGGACGGGTCTTGCGTGCGAATCAGCCAATTGGCAACTTTCTCGACCAGTTCATCGCGCACGGCAAAACCGGCTTCCCTCGCCGTCCAAGCACTGAGCACGCCGTACTGCGTCATCGACGTGTCGCCCGTGGGCTGGTTCGGGTATCCCCAACCGCCGTGCGGTTTCTGCCTGACTTCCAAGACCTTCAGGAAGAATTTAATCTCGTGCGCATACTTGCTAGTGTCGAGCTCGCAAAGAAACAGCACGGCGATGCCCAGACTATAAATATCGTCGAGGACGGCTTTCACATCTCCCTTAGCCCTTTGCTCGCACTCCTCGATCGCTTTCTTGACCTTGGCATGGGTGACAGGCTTGCCAGCCTTGAGCAGAGTCATGGCGGTCAGACATTGGCCGCCGAATGACCCGTCGACGCACGTCTCGAGAAACTCTAATCCGTTGTCAATGAGCTTCTTGACCTCGGGACTTTTCGGCGTCACCGCCAGCGCCGTGCGCCCCTGGCAAAGTCCCACACAGGCAATCGTCAAGGCGATAACTCCGCACGGTCGGAAAGCGATCATAACCTTGGTTTTCTGCAATGAATGGGTGAGACAACTTTTCCCAGCGCCAGGCTGGAAGCGACGGTTCGGCCAAAGCTCCTGGTTGCAAGGGCACTTGCACGTATGATAACGTGCAACCTGCCCGTTTGCATCCCCGTGGGTTTCGCGACACGACCAATCCGTGTTGAATTCTCGACCCCTGTAGGGCCGGCTGTGCCGGCCGTTCCGTGTTGAACGCTCGACCCCATGGAGGGCCGGCTGTGCCGGCCGTTCATGGCGAAATCACACAACTCTGGCTGGCACAGCCGGCTCCACGGCGGATAACGGATCGACCATGGAACTTGCCATCGGTGGGCCCTCTTCATTATTGGCGCAATATAATTGCCCTGGCAAACACGCGCGGCGGCCGCCCGCCAATATCCGAGGCAATCCGGGCCTCGCAGGTCGAACTACCGCATCGATTCAAGCGGCCGTAATCGCATCGCGGAGATGGCGGGGATCAGGCCACCCAATCCACCCATGGCAATGGCCATTTGCATTCCCACCAGCAGCGTGTCGGTTGTAACAAGCAGCGTCAGGATGACCGTCTTGCCAGGTCCGGCGCCGCTGGAAACGATGCTGGTCGCGGTCAGGCCGTTTGCCAGACTTCCCAAAACACACCCCAGCGCCCCCCCCGCGATCGCCAGGAACAGCGATTCCAAGAAGAACACGATCAATACTTGCCAGCGGGCAAAGCCGACAATCCGCAGCACGCCGATGTCTTTGGTCCGCTGCGCAATGGCGGCAAACATCGTGTTCATCACGCCGAATACGCCCCCCACGGCCATCAAGATCGTAACCAGCACGATCGCATACGTGAACTGCCGATTCGTTTCGGATAGCTTTGCGTAGTATTCGGTCTCAGCCTGGGCGAAAAGATTGGCTTGCTCATAATCGTCATTCAGAAAGCGGCAAAGCTCCCTGGCCTCAGCCGGGCCGGACGTACGCAGCACGATCGTCGAATAACTTTCCTTGCCGAACAAGGAACCGACGATGCTGCGTTTGGCCCAAATCTCGCTGCCGAATGCCGAGCCGGCCGATTGCATGATGCCGGTGACAATCCATTTTCGTGGACCAAGATCGAACAAATCGCCGACTTCCAGCGTGGCCTTGCCACGGTCGTGCCCCAACTGCTGAGCCACTCCCTGTCCAAGCACGGCCTGAATCGCCTGCACGCCCGGTTGGCTGCCGGCGAGCAGTGTACGGGGCGCCCTCTGGGTCGGGTCCGGTGGAATCTCTTGCACGCCCGCTTCGCTAAACCAAGCACCGCCAGGGAACAGGTCCATGCCGTGGACCTGAGCGGCGATCACGGGGTCTTGCACGCCGCGGACCTGTGTGGGCCGTCGCTTGACGTTGTTGCCGGAGGCAGCGGTGCTCGCAGTTTCGGTTTGAATCGGCTGCACGACGACCCGGTAAACTTCAAAAGCAGCGAGTGGTTTGCCGGCATCGTTGCGGAGCACACCCGGCGCGCGCTCCACGTCGCCGGTGCCACTGTAACCCAGTTCGCTGAAAAGTTCGTCCGTGGCGCCGTCGGAAAGCACGATCACATTGCCTGGTTGGCCGCTGTTTTCGTTGAGCTCGTTCATGCCGTTGACGAACGCCAGCATCACCACCAGCAGCGAAACCACCAGCGTGAAGGCGAATGCCGTCATCAACGTGGTCAGCCACCGCACGCGCAGACTGCGCAGGCTATACCCGATCGGCACCTTGGCGACGATGGCCAGCACGGCCATCAACGCGAGCGCGCCCACGAACCACGCGAGCTCTCTCGTGGACACAAGCGACGACGACGACCGTGCAATGACCAGGAACAACATCAGGCCACTTTCGAAAACACGTCCGAGACCCGCACGCGGCGCGCGTTCCAGGCGGGAATCAGACTCCCCACAAGCGCCGTGCCGACGCCGATCGCCAGACCCCACCCGATGGCTTCGGATGGAATGTTGAACGCCTGAAAAAACGCGATTGGCAGCTTGAGGCCGCCCATCACGTGGTTGATGAAATACAGCATCAGGCCGGCGCTAAGCAAACCCGAGACCGTGCCAATCAAGAGTGCTTCGCCGATCACCAGCAGCAGAATATGCATTGGCTGAAATCCCAGCACTTTGAGCACGGCCATTTCCTTGCGGCGCTCGCGCACGCTGATGCTGATGGAATTGGAGATCACAAGGGACAAGGTCACCAGAATTGCCGGAGAAAGCAGAAAGCGCGCCCCCCAGATCAAGTCGCGGTAAGCGTCGAGAAAGCTCGACACCGCCGACGAGAGGGTCTGGGATTTGACTGCCGGCGACGTATACAGCGGCGAGTTTTCGATTTGCCGCGCGATTTGCTCGAAGGCGGCGTTGCTGGGAACACGCAGCCACACCAGGTTCATGTTCTTTTGCGCCAACGGGTGCGGCTGGCCATTATGGCTGCGCGGCCAGGCATCCAGCGAATCGTAGAGATAGTCGCGATTGAAGACCGCCGATTGGGCGTACCGGGCGATGCTCTCAGGAAACGTGCCGATGATTTCGAATTCCAGGTTGATATCCTTGTAGATCATGCCGTAAAGCTTCATACGCTCGCCGATCTGCTTGTCGATCGTTTTTAGCCGATCAACGCCCAGAATGATGCCCTGCTTATTCGCCTTGAGTTGCTCGCAGAGCGC
>SXHT01000173.1 GCA_005773095.1 Planctomycetaceae bacterium | reverse complement strand
TGCCGGCCGCCGGCCGTGCATGGCAAAGTCACTCAACTCTGGCCGGCACAGCCGGCCCTACGACGGATAACTGATCGGCCGTGGTAGCCCACGCTTTAGCCCACGCGCCCGGGATCGCGCGGGGTGGGCGGAAGCCCAGGCGACGCGCATCCGCGTTGGCGGTGATACTCGGCGACCAACGCCCTTAGCCGCTCGCGGCTTAGCACAGCCGTCGGGTCGATCGGCAGCGGCGTGCTCAGAAATCGCTCGGGTAGCGTGTCCTCGTCGGGCGTCCAACCCGCGAGCAGGTTAAATTTCCGTTTCGCGCCAACAATGCGTTTGGCGGTTTCGCGAAGTTCCTCGGCGGTCGTATCCCAGCCCGTGACGAGATTGAGCATCTCGGCCGATTCGGCAAACAGGTCTTCAAACACGCCGCGGAGGAATTTGCAGAGGATCAACGAATCCATCAATGCCGCTTTGTCCTCTGTCTCGATCGCGTAGTGCACGGAGTCGATCGTCACATCGCGGCGGTCCACCTTGTCGGAAAAATCGACTTCGTAGGCTCCGCTGCGATTATGATCGGCGCCGCGAGCCCCCACCGCAAAACCGAGCGCCATCGTTTGCAGCGCCCGTGGCTCGTAGCCGGGAATTTCCAGACCTTTGACTTGCGGGGCGAACGCGATGCTGCCCTGACCCACCCGCCCGGCAAACCGACGACTGCCTTCGGCCAAAGCGTCTCCAAGGCCCTCGCGCGAGCCGATCAGTTCGAGAGCTCGCAGCACCGCGGAGCCATCGCCGAATTTAAGCCACGGTTCGTCAAGCAGCCCCCGCTCGACACATTCCATAGCAAAGGCGATCGTGCCACCGGCGCTGATGGTATCGATGCCCAATTCATCGCACCGCTGCGAGGCTCGCAGCACGACGTCGGAATCGCCGACACCGCAGAGCGGGCCCAGGGCAAACAGGTTTTCGTACTCCATTCGTACGCTTTGGAAAGGTGCGGCTTCCGCCGAGCCATGCGACTCGCCGGCCTCGCGGCTCGGCAGAAGCCTCGTCCTGCCATCGACAATCGCCCCCCTCCCGTCCTCGGCTGGAGCGATTGCATAGATGTGTTCGCAGCCGATCGTGCAGGCCACACAACTTGCCCGGGTCGTCTGGTGCGTGTGACGCATCTGTTCCGGCGAGATCTCCGCCGCGGCTTCAAACGTGCCCGACTGAAAGTTGCGCGTCGGCAATACCCCCAGTCGATTGAAGGTCAGTAAATTGGCCGCCGTACCGAGTTCGCGGTACTTGGCGGTGGCCGGGCCGAACGATCGCTGCGACAGTGTCTTGCTGTAGGCGGTAAGCTTGCGCGGATGGGCCCACGCGCAACGCTGCGAACCACGAACCGCGATCGCCTTGAGGTTCTTGCTGCCCATGACCGCGCCGCTGCCGCCGCGCCCCGCATGTCGGCCGTCGTGCGAAATGGTGGCGTAACGCACCAGCTTCTCGCCTGCCGGGCCGATCGATGCAATCTGGGTGTCGGGGCCGAAACGCTGTCGCAGCGAGGCTTCCGTGAAAGAGCAAGCGGCCCCGCCGACTTCGTTCGCGGGTTCAAGCCGCACCTCGCCGTCGACGATCATCAGCAGCGACAATCGCGCGGCCCGCCCCACAATCACGATCGCATCGCAACCGCAACGCTTGCCCGCCAGCGCAAATCCGCTGCTGGCGAGTGAATCGTTGATGCGATCGGTGAGTGGGCTCTTGCTGACGACCGCGAACTTGGCTGACGTCGTGAGCGGGCTGCCCACGAGCGGACTGAAGACGAAGACCAGCGGCGCTTCGGGCACAAGCGGATCCCGTGCCGCGGCATTTTCTGCGAGCAATAGCCAGGTCCCCAGGCCGCTGCCCCCAAGGTATTGTCGCAGCACCGACTCGGCGATCGGCACCCGTTCGGCGGTTTCGCTCGTCACGTCGACGCGAAGATAACAGCCGTGATAGCCGAAACGCGGAACGGGGAACGTGCAACCGGGGGCTGCAGGCACGCCGCGACCCTTGTCCCGATTGTCCCGTTCCGAGTTCCGAGTTCCAAGTTCCGAATTCAATTTATCCTCCCGCGTCGGCTGAAAGAATCAGCACACAGTCCCCTTCTGCCAGCCGCGTGCTGGGATCGGTCACGAATTGGTCGCCGTTCAGGTTGGCGACGAAGGATGGTCGCAACCGGTCCTCCTGAATTATATCGGCCAGTGCCGGGTACTGTCGGGCCAACTCCGCGAGCAGCTGCCCCAAGGTTTCAGCCTTAAGCCGGGCTTCCGCCACGCCCGACCGTTCGCGCGGGATGCCATAAAATTCGACTTTCATAGGCCGTTCATCCCGTCATCCAGGTGGCGACCGAACATATGACATAAACCAACAGCATGCCCCAAGCGATGACTCGTATGATCTTCGCTTGATCCTGCTGCATCGACAGCCAGAATAAGGCCGCCAGCGCAGCCACTCCCGTCAGGCCCGTCAATACCGACATCTTCAACGCGCTCAACCACCGCAGCACGCCCAGCCAGACACTCAACACAGTGATCACGATCAACAGTTGCTTCAGCGTGAACGTGAGGTTCTCGCGGTGCGGCTCCATCGGTTCGGGTTCCGCAATTTCCCCCGGCTCTTCACAATCGCGTCGCTCAATTCGGGCGAGCACTTCCGCGGCCGATTCGGCTTCCACCGGGCCGACTTGCAGTTCTTCCTCGTGCGGTTCGGGTGGTGGTGGTGGAATGATGATGGTCTCGGGCAAACGGGGAGGTTCGGAGGCAACGGGCGGAGGGCAGAAAAGGCACGGCGCCGCCGCGTTGCGATCAACTGCCTACTGCCTTCCGGCCTCGGCCGGCTTTTTCTCCACAAACCAAATGTTGCGGTAGCGGACGGGATGGCCGTGGTCTTGCAAATGGATCGGCCCCGGCTCGGGGCCTTCGGCGACGGGCGCCCCGGGGGTGGCATGATCCACCGCCACGTTGTCGTGTATGAGCACGCCGTTGTGGCGAATGGTCATCCGAGCGTTCTTGTCTTTCTTGCCATCCCTGAACTCGGCGGCGGTGAACTCGATGTCATACGTCTGCCAGGCGAGCGGCGGATAGCACAAATTGACGTCCGGCGCTTTGACGGTGTAAATCCCGCCGCACTCGGTATGTTCTCCCTTCAGACCAAACGAGTCAAGCACCTGCACCTCGTATCGTGATTGCACGTAGCAGCCGCTGTTGCCGCGCCCCTGACCTCTGCCTTCCGGCTCGAAGGGCAATTGGAACTCAATGTGCAGCGTGCCGTTTTGAAACTTTGGCTTGCTGGTGACCCCCTGCATCAAGAGGCCATCGTCGGTCATCTTTCCGTTCTCGAATTGACCGGAGTTCTTGCCGTCGAAGAGCACCACGGCGCCAGCGGGCGGTTTGGCGTCGAGCGTGGAACTCTGACGTGAGACCTTTTGCAGTTCGCCGATCACAACGCCTCCTTCGGCGGTGATGACCATCGTGCCGCTTTTGATCTGTGCCGTGTACTCGCCTTCTTGGAACGTGGTCACGCCGTCGACCGTTTCGCCGTCGCTCTCTCTCGTGTCGCTTCTGTCCCAGCCGTCCCCCGGCAGGCCGCCGTAGTAACCCACGGCATGAAATCTACCCATTCCAAGAGCGACCACCTGCACCCCCAGTTTTTTCTTGCTGTCCGGCTTGGTGACCTCCCCCAGATACTCACCCTGAATTAAAAAATCGGGGTCGTTGGGCACGCCTTCTTTCGGCTCGGCCGCGGAAAGGACCATGGAACATGCGACCAGGGCAAGGGAAAGCGGTACCCACGAAGGACAAAACGGCATCGGTGTCTCCGGCGGGAAGAGTCGTGGTAAAAGGTGGGAAGCGGATCTAATTTTGGTCGGCTGGAAGCGCCGCGACAAGCGGTCTCGACAACGTCACCACCCAGGAGGCGGAAGTCGCTCTTGGCGGAGTTCCGTGGAGATTCCGCCTTGAGGCGGCGTTTCATCACCGTCTCAGGGGGGAATTCCCGCCCGCCGTATCAACTTCCGCCCCCTTCGCTAAAGGACGATTGCAAAGTCCTCGCAGGTCGGATTTTCAATCCGACCCCTGTGAGGAGTTCGGCGGCAGAGGCGCGGGACGGATTGAAAATCCGTCCTACTTGCCGACGAGGCCATCGTCCTCCTGCGCGCCGACTGCTGGCAGTCAACCTGGGCGAAGTGTAGCATAGGGGCCAGTTCGCTTCCCACGACGGCATACGGAGACGATTGCAATGAAGTTTCGATTCTGGCGATTGATCGCCTTCTCGGGGGTAATGGGTATCATGGCAGCCACGCCGCTGCGAGCCGAAGTCAAACTGCACCTGCTCTTCACCGACAACGGCATTCTGCAGCGCGGCGTCAAAGCACCCGTGTGGGGCACGACCGACAAGGCCGATGCCGTGACCGTGAAGTTTGCCGATCAATCGGTCAGCGCCACGCCGCAAGGTGGCAAATGGAAGGCGGAATTGGCCCCGATGGAAGCCAATGCCACGCCGCGCGATTTGACCGTCACGCAGGGGGATCAGACCCTGACTCGCAAAAACGTGGTGGTCGGCGACGTCTGGATCTGCGGCGGACAATCAAACATGCAATGGGCCGTCAACCAATGTGCGGGCAAAGAAGAAGCAATCTCCGCTTCAACCAATCCCAACATTCGCCTGTTCACCGTCAATCGTCGTGGGCTGCCCCAACCTCAAACGGAACTCGATGGTGGCGCGTGGGCAGAGGCGAATCCTCAGTCCGTGCCCGGCTTCTCGGCGGTTGGCTATTATTTTGGACGCGATTTGGAGAAAGCCATCAAAGTGCCGGTGGGACTAATCAGCAGCAACATTGGTGGCACAACCTCGGAACGCTGGATGGCTCTGACGGCGATCGAATCGAATCCCGAAATCAAAGACATGCGTGCCCCTCAAGGCAAGTCGGATCTGTACAACGCCATGATCGCGCCCTTGGCGCCGTTCGGCGTCAAAGGGGCCATCTGGTACCAGGGCGAGTCGAACGCGGACCGGCCCTTCAACTATCGTCATGTGCTCTCGACGATGATCAAGAACTGGCGCGATACGATGGGCCAAGGTGATTTTCCGTTCTTGATCGTCGAGTTGGCCCCGTTTATGAAGATTGTCAACGAGCCGGTGGACCAGGAATGGGCGGTCGTCCGCGAGTCGATGCAGTGGATCGCCAAGAACAGTCCCAAGGTGGCCACCATTTCCATCGTCGATGTGGGGGACGAAGCTGACATTCATCCACAAAAGAAGCAGCCCGTTGGTGCTCGGTTGGCCGTTGCCGCCAGGGCCATGGCGTATGGCGAGAAAATCACCCCCGCCGGTCCCCAATACGACAGCCTGACCATCCATGGCAACCAGGCCGTCGTCAGGTTCAAGAATGCGGGTGTCGGACTTGAAGCGAAAGACGGCGACTTGAAGGGCTTCACCCTGGCCGGAGAAGACAAGAAGTTCCACAACGCCCAGGCCAGGATTGAGGGGGACACCGTAATCGTCATCTGCGACGCCGTGCCGAATCCGAAAGCTGTCCGCCACGGCTGGGCCAACTACCCGCTCGTCAACTTGTGGAACAAAGATGGCCTGCCCGCCCATCCTTTCCGCACCGACGACTGGGAAGTGATCAAGCAGAACGACAAGTAGCCTGTCGAGCGGCTCACGGCAAGTGTAGCGAACGAAGTCTGCATGGAAATTCTCTTCTTCGCCTTGGGAAGTCATGGCGATGTGCATCCCATGCTGGGGTTGGCGATCGCCCTGCGTGAGCGCGGGCATCGCGTGGCGGTTGCCACCAGTCCGTACTATCAAGACTTGCTCGATCGCATCGGCATGCCACTCATTCCGCTTGGCACCTCCGAAGAGTTGCTGGAAGTCATGCGTGATCCTTTGCTTTGGGATCCGTGGCACGGCTTTAATTTTCTTGTCGAACGGATGATGCTCCGCTCACTGCGGCCGACCTACGGAGTGATCGCCGAGCACTACGTGCCGGGCGAAACGATCGTTGTGGCGCCGCCGACCGCGCTTGGCGCTCGCGTGGCGCAGGAGAAGCTGGGCGTGCCGCTGGCGACCGTACACTTGTCGCCGGTGGCGGTTCAAAGCACGTACCAGGCCCCCGTGTTGCCCCCCATGTTGACAGCGAATTGGGTGCCGCGTTGGCTGAAGAAGTTTCAATTCTGGATCGTCAACAACCTGATCATCGACAGGAAACTGGCGGGACCGATCAATCAGTTTCGCGGCGAGCTCGGCCTGCCGCCAGTCCATGGCATCATGAACCCCTGGTGGAACTCGCCGCAACTTGCGCTGTGTTTGTTTCCCGATTGGTTTGGGCCGCGCCAGCCCGACTGGCCGGCACAGATCGTTCATACCGGCTTTCCGCTCTGGGATGAGCGTGGCGTGACCTTCTTGACTCCGGAAGTCGAAGCATTTCTGCGGTCCGGCAACCCGCCGATTGCATTCACGCCCGGCTCGGCCATGCTGCACGGTCACGAGTTTTTTCGCGCAGCCGTGGAGGCCTGCCAGCGCACCGGCCGCCGCGGCATCCTGCTGACACG